>JAJQCH010000103.1 GCA_021202795.1 Oscillospiraceae bacterium | reverse complement strand
CACTATGGATTTTCTTTTTCAAGTGTCCATCTTCATTATGCAATCAACCATAAAATACAGACGTAATAAGCCATCGGAAGAAAGACAACAGGATGCTTCATTACCTCTATTCAGGCGGACGCCGTAATAGGAAATCAGGCTTTTGCCAGAAGGAGGTGCAGAGATGAAAAGAATTCAGGCTGCCTGCATTTGTCAGACCCTGCATTTTACCCTGAAGGAGGATCTGGGCCGCGATTATGCCGCCAAGCTAGTCAGGGAAGAAGTCGAGCATTATAAGAATACTCTCGACAAAAACAGGACGCAGTATAGAATCGTGGAGCAGACCGAGGAGGCTGACGGTTCTATCATCCTAAAGGTCATCAAGCAGTACAATAACAGTCCTGTGGGCGATTACTTAAACGTGTAAAATCCCCCTCATAGGAAACGACCCAAGACGGCGGAAAACCAATGATTTCCTTGCCGCCCTGGGCCGTTTCTTTCCCTGACGCGGGAGAAAAATCTTGATTTTTCCGTCAGGGCCGTGGTATAATTTCTGGAAAATTTAATAACGCATGAACGACACAAGTTGTGCTTTGCACGTAAATCTGATCACGGTACATGGTATCAGATAGCGGGCAATGCCGCTTGTGTTTTTTTGCGCGCAAAAAGGAGAATAAATATGCCAAGAAACCAGTTTCAGCGAATGATTTTTGCGCTCATCACCGTGATTATCACCGTCCATGGCTATGTGTTTTACAGCCTGTATGTGATAAACGGCGCGACGCTTATGGAGGTCAACGGCGCGGACAGTGTGCTTCATGCCATCAGCGCCTAGGGCGGCGTGTATATGTTTGGCCGGATGCTTCCCATCTGGGCCGTTATCCTGGTGGAATTCTGCTTTGCCTATGCCCTGGAGTGTCTGATGGGCAGCCCCTGCTCCTTTAAACTGGCCGCGAAATGCTTCGACCCCAAGACCACCCACCCGGTCATCTTCGAGAGCGCCATCATCTGCGCCACCGTGGGCATGATGTGTCCCGCCATGAGCTTTCTCGCGGCCTGCTTTTATTATCCGTACTACAGCGGCTTCCACCTGCTGACCCTGCTGGCCAACTGGCTGAAGCTGGTGTGCTTTAACTTCCCCTTCGCCTTCTTCACCCAGCTCTTTTTCATCCAGCCCCTGGTGCGAACCATTTTCAAGCTCCTGTTCCGCAAGGACATAAAAGCCCGGCAGAGATAAACTGAGAGTTGTCAATCTCTCAAATCTGATTTGACAGAAATTCCCAAAATCTGATAATCGTATTTAGTCACACCCTTCAATTCGTCTTCCGGCATGAAATTTCCCTCTATGTCGAAGGAATAACCCAGTCCTACATAATGACCGGAACCTCCATCGTCGGCGCTATCTCTTACAATACAAAATAATGGTTTTTCAAAGCTTTTTACCCGCATAAAGTCAACCACCCCAACCATTAACCAAAGCAAAAGTAAGGCTGCAATTACAATACCTGTCTTTTTCTTCATATTGTCTTTTCTGATAGTCTTATTCATCATGTAATGCCTTTCAATATCATTTTCCGACATCCAAACTCGCAAACGCTTCGCTTTTTGCTCGTATCCCTCGCTTCGCTCGGTCAATTCCGATTTGTACGACGGTGAATAAACATCAATATATCATAATATCACAAAGAGAAAAGAATCGGAAGCGCAGGGCGCATTAAATTTACGAAGTTTTATGCAAAAAAACAAGAGGGACTGTTCCAGAAAAACAGTCCCTCTTGTGTTTTAGACGTTTTTTACGCGCAGTAAATAGCCTCCAACTGGGCGTCGGTCAGCTCTACGCCGTACATGAAGCTGAAGTAGTCGCTGACCACCTCGGTCAGGTCATAGCTCACATAGTCAGCATAGCAGATGGCGGCGCAGTACAGGCAGCCAAGAACCCGCAGGCTGTTGGGGGAGCGGTCAAACCAGTTCTGGGGCAGCAGGGGGATGGAATACACGTCCCCGTTCTGCACGGCAGTGATGCCGGACCAGGCATCGGAGGTGGTGATCTCCTGATAGGCGGGAACCAGCCAGACGAAGATATAGTCGGGATCCCACTGGACGACCTGCTCCAGCGTGACCTCCTCCAGACCGCCCATGCTGGTCATGGAAATGTCGTCGCCCACGCAGTTGGTCAGTCCGCAGAACTCGAACACGGCGGCGTGCATGGAGCCGACAGCCTCGGTGAACAGGCCGGTAGCCTGCTCGGCGTAATAGAAGGTGGGAACGTCGTCGGCAGCGGCGGCAGCCTCGGCGGCCTCCGTCACAAGATCCAGCAGGCTCTGGATGTAGACAGACGCTTCATAGCCCCGCTGGGCGTTGCCGAACCAGAGGCCGATGTTGGCGGCGCACTCGGCGGAGTCCGCGATGTCCCGGCTCAGGCAGACCACGGGGATGCCGTATTCCTCGGCCATCTCATCTGCGGAGGCAATGGTGGATTCCAGCCCCTCCTCGGAGCAGTCGTAGGTGTTGATGATGACGTCCGGGCTGACCACCAGGATGTTCTCCTCGTTGGCGGTGCTCGTGCCGTAGTTGCCGCCCACGGTCTCCAAGCCGCTGACGGAATCAGGATAATAGGCCAGAGCCTCCTCAGTGAACTCAGCCGCCCAGCCTATGATCTGCTCCGGGACGATGGCGCACAGCCAGCCCTCGGCGGTGGGGCTGGAGTTCCAGATGGTAGGATTGGCCTTGAAGGTGACTTCACGGCCCGCCATGTCCACGATGGTGACATAGCCGTCCTCGTCCGGCTCCAGAGCCTCCACGGTGACAGCGGCGGCCTCCTCCGCTTCGGCGGCTTCCTCAGCAGTTTCTTCGGCAGCGGCCTCCTGGGCGGCCTCGGCTTCGGCAATGTAGGCGTCCAGGGTGTCCTGGAGAGCGTCGGCCTGATCCTGGATAGCGTCAAGCTGGGCCGAAATATCGGTGGAGCTGCTGCATCCCGCCATCATACACAGGCACAGGGCCAGCGCCAGCACGGCGGCAACGATTTTCTTCATGGATTTCATTTTTGTTGTCCTTTCTTTGAAATTCTGAAATGTATCTCCTCGCGCAGTGCGCGTTGGGAACGAAGCTGTTCCATCAGGGGAACGCAGCCCCGCACCAGACGGCCATTGGCCTGGGCCGTGGTGATGCAGACGTCGATGCCGTAGGCCCGGCGCATATTTTCCGGGGTCATAATCTCCTCCGGCGGGCCAGAGAGCATTTCCCTCTCCCTGGTCAGCAGCAGCACCTGGGTGCCGCACAAAAACACATGGTCGGGAGTGTGGGTGGTCATCACCACAATGATTCCCTGGGTCGCCAGGGACTGCACGGTTTTCAGCACCATGGCCTGGTTGGCGAAATCCAGATTGGCCGCAGGCTCGTCCATGAGAAGGATCTTCGGCTCCTGCACCAGGGCCCGCGCAATCAGAACCATCTGCCGTTCTCCGCCGCTGATGCGGGTGTATATCTTATCCCCCAAGTGGGCAATTCCCAACGCCTCCAGCGTCTGATCCGCCAGGGCGTAATCCCGCTCCGTGGGTGCGCTCATGATGCCCAGATGGGCCGTCCGGCCCATGACCACCACCTGCTGCACCGTATAGGGGAAGGGGGGAATGTGGGATTGGGGTACAAAGCCCATAAGCTGGGCCTTTTTCCGGGCGGGCCAGTGCAAAATGGACGTGCCGTCCACGGTTACGTCCCCGCCCATAGCAGGAAGCAGGCCCATCAAAGTCTTGAACAGGGTGGTTTTTCCCACCCCGTTGGGGCCGAGAATACACAGCACCGCGCCGCTCTCTGCGGCAAAGTCCAGGCCGGTCAAAACCGGCGCGTTTCCATACCCGCAGCACAGCCCCTCCGCAGCGAATCTCATAGCCAGCTCTCCCTTCCCTTGACTAGCAATATCAGGAAAAAGGGCGCGCCGATCAGGGCGGTCAGGATGCCGATGGAGACCTCCACCGCGAAAAATATGCGGGTGATGTTGTCCACCAGCATCAGGAAGATGGCCCCGCCCATGGCGGAGGCAGGCAGGAGATATTTATAGTCCGGCCCCACCAGAAAGCGCATGAGATGGGGAATCACCAGCCCAATCCAGCCCACCATGCCGCAGCCCGCCACAGAGGCGGAGGTGGCCAGGGTGGCGCAGCCGATCATCACCAGCCGCACCGCCTTCACGTTCACCCCAAGGGTCTGGGCCTCCTCGTCCCCGAAGGACAGCAGGTTCAGCCGGTAGGACAGAAGCAGCAGGGGGATCAGGCTAATGATCACCGGAATCATTAAAATAGGCAGGGCGCTGAGCTTTATGCTGGCCATGCTCCCCATGAGCCAGAAGGTGATTTCTCCAAGCTGGCTGTCCGTATCGGCCAGGAGCTTTGTGATGGAGACCCCGGCGGAAAACAGGGAGGACACCACCATGCCCGTCAGCACCAGGGTTGTGGTGTTGTTCTCCCGGCGGGAGACGATGGAGCTGATGGCCAGGGTCAGCACCACCGCCGCGATACCGCATATAAAGGCGGAAATCTGCTGCACCAGAATGGAGGCGGACAGCAAAATGGACACGCAGGCCCCGAAGGCCGCCCCAGAGCTGGCCCCCAGCAGGTCGGGGGACACCATGGGGTTGTGGAAAATCCCCTGATAGGCGGCCCCGGAGACGGACAGGGCCGCCCCCACAAAAATGCAGGCCGTCAGCCGGGGCAGACGCACGTTCATAAAGGCCACCCACCCGTTGTGGGTGTATTCCGTGGAAAAGCCCAGCAGGGAGCCAAGAATCTGGAAGATCTCATGGAGGGACAGGGGGTATATCCCCTGGGTCATGGAGATGAGGAAAATGGCCACCATGGCCACAAACAGCCCCGTGAGCATCAGCCCAAGCTGCCTGCGTCGGGCCCTGTTGTTTACCGGCAGCGTGGTCACAGCGCCGCCTCCTTTCCGACATACAAAAAACAGCGCCTGTGACAAGAACCGAGAAGCTCGGACTTACGCAAACGCTGCACAACTTTAAAATTATGTTTTATTCTATTAGCTTATATAATTATTTTATTAGCATTTCCCCCGTTTGTCAATCCCCCGGCGCGTAGCTTTTTTCACAAAAAACGACACCTCCGCTTGTTTACATTCACAATATGAGAACAAAAAACCCCCGGCGGCCCTGGTACGGAACCTGCGCCGCCGGCTCTTTAGGAGGGAACCAAAAAATGTCAGCTATAAGGATTGGAAGCAATTCGTTAAAGTTTAGTCCTGAAACATGGGGGTGGATAGGTATCTGTCTCCGGTGTCGGGGAGGAGGGCTACGATGTTCTTGCCCTCATTTTCCGGACGCTTGGCAAGCTCCAGGGCGGCCCAAACGGCGGCGCCGGCGGAGATGCCGACCAGCACACCTTCGGTGCGGCCAATCTCCCGGCCCAGGGCAAAAGCGTCCTCGTTCTCCACGGGGATGATCTCGTCATAGACGGCGGTGTTCAGCACGTCCGGCACAAAGCCCGCGCCGATGCCCTGGATTTTGTGGCTCCCGGCCACGCCCTTGGACAGGACAGGGGAACCGGCAGGCTCCACAGCCACCACCTTGACAGCCGGGTTCTGCTCCTTCAGATACTCGCCCACGCCGGTGATGGTGCCGCCGGTGCCGACGCCGGCCACGAAAATGTCCACCTTACCGTCCGTATCCCGGTAGATCTCCGGGCCGGTGGTGGCCTTGTGAATCGCGGGGTTTGCAGGGTTCACAAACTGGCCGGGGATGAAGCTGTTGGGCGTCTCAGCGGCGATCTCATCCGCCTTGGCGATGGCCCCCTTCATTCCCTTGGCGCCTTCGGTCAGCACCAGCTCCGCGCCATAGGCCTTCAGCAGGTTCCGGCGCTCCACGCTCATGGTCTCCGGCATGGTCAGAATGATCCGATAGCCCTTGGCGGCAGCCACGGCGGCGAGACCGATGCCCGTGTTGCCGGAGGTCGGCTCCACAATGACGGAGCCGGGTACCAGCTTGCCCTCCGCCTCGGCCTTCTCGATCATAGCCTTGGCGATACGATCCTTCACGGAACCGGCAGGGTTAAAATACTCCAGCTTTCCAAGGATGGTGGCCTTCAGGCCGTACTTTTTCTCCAGATTTGTCAGCTCCAGCAGCGGAGTGCCGCCGATCAGCTCAGTGAGTGATTTGTGTACGTTTGCCATAGCTTTATTCTCCTATTTACTTATAAGTTTACTATGTTTTTTAGATAAACCTATTATACACCCTTTTCCCACCATGTCAATAGCTTTTTGGGAAAATTTTAAAATTTTTCCCGCAATGCAAACAGTCTCCGGCGACGGGCATACAGGCTCGTCGTCGGAGGCTGGAATGATGGATGCTTTGGGCAGGCCGCTCAGCTTTCCGCCATCGCTCCGCTCTGGTGGTGACGGAACAGGACGACGCGGGCCTGAACGCTCAGCTCCTTCATGGCCTTTTTGGTGTCGGGGCTGGCGTGGAAGGCCCTGGCCAGGACAGCCTCGAAGCCGTGGGGGCCGCCGGCGATCTCGCTGAGGGTGACGGCTCCACCGGCGGCCATGGCGTCAAACAGGTCGTCTATCACAGCCTCGCGCTTGTCCTGCTCCACGGATTCTATCCAGCGGTTCAGAATTTCTGACAGGGCCTGGCTGCGCCGATCGTTCCGCTCCGCCAGGGCCAGGCCGCCATATTCGATGCCCCAGGTGGCCAGGCTGTGCTGCAATATCCCCTTGGCAGAGGAGCGGACGATGCGGGTGTCCGTAATCTGCGGCTCAAAGAGCTTTCCCACTACGTCGAACTGCGGGATGATGCGGGTGCATTTTGGGTCAACCCGCCGAATCAGAGCCTGATCCAGCACCTCCGGGCAGAAGCCGGGGCCGTCCAGGATGTAGACCCGCTCCACCTGCCCCCAGGCCGTCGGGGGCAGCATACAGGCTGCGTAAAGCACCAGGTTTCCGCCCTTGGAGTGACCGGCCATATAATACCGTCCGCCGGGCCGGATGATCTGCCGGGCGTATTCCGCCGCCATGCGCTGGGCCTCCGTCACCGTGAAGCTGAGCATACAGTCCTCCTTCCACCCGGCGATGGTCTCGTCCGTGCCGCGATAGGCGATGAAGGAAAACTCTTCCCGGTAATGGAAGGTCAGGGCTGTGAATTGCAGGGGAACGGCAGGTTCAAAAATGTCGGAGTAATCGGTGATAAGAAGCTCTCCGAACCGGGCGGAGTCTGCGGCGGCCAGGAAGATGGCCCCGTTTCCCATATCCCCGCCGGTGATCTGGATGGCCGCCTCCCCGGACAGAAGCTGCGCCCGGCAGTCCCGCACCCGCAGGCCCTCCGCCCCATGGTCGCGAAGCACTGGCTTCAGGTCATAATAGGCGATGACGCACAAAACGAACACATCCGCCTCGCACAGAGGCAGCTCCGAAAAGGTGAACCGTCCCAGCCAGCGCACATAGTCCACGATCCCGTCCATTTTGGCAGGCGCAGGCTTGGGCATTTTGGCGGGCTTTGGGTTGCGTTTGATTGTCAGCGCAACGGACGACATGGTATCATTCTCCTGTGGCGCGGCGGAACACCGCCTCTATGTGGGTGCGACACTCTTCCTTTGTCTCAAACAGATGGGACTCGTACAGCTTTTCCTCCCCAATGAACATACAGGGGTTGGCGTAATAGTCGTATCTGTCCGCGATCTCCGGGTGAACGGTCTCGTCTATTTTCTCAAACTCCACGGCGGCCCAGGCGGGATGCTCCGCTATCAGCTCCCGGATCACCTGATCCGCCTGGATGCAGTAGGGGCAGGTGTCCATATGGAAATAGGTCACTTTTTTCATAGGTATCTCTCCAAATTACAGACTCTGGTCGTTCAGCCAGGCGAATATGCTTTCGTAGGCGTTGCCGTCCTCATCCGTGACATATTCCGTGCCTCCGTCGGCATTGGGACGGATGCCGCTGAAGAAGTCGTCTTCCCCTTCCAGAACGGTGTCCCTGTCCTGGACAAGCGCAATCTGGTTATTAAACAGGTATATCCACGACCAGTGACCCAGGTACTGTGTGTCGGAGCTTTCCGTTCCCACCACGTCAAAATACATACTGCACCAGCAGTTATCCGCGCCGGCCTGAAGCAGGGCCTGATAGGTTGGAACTGTGTATTCGTTGGCGGGAACCAGAGTATCCGTTATGGCCTGGATAAACCAGATGGGGGTCTGGCACAGGGCTTCTATCTTATCCTCGGTCAGATATATTTCACGGGTTTGGATATACTCGCCGAAAAACGTGCGGTACTGCCCCAGATCATCCCTGGCGTAGACCGTATAGGCATATACCTCGCTGCAGGGGACGGCGGCGGCGAAATAATCCGGGTAGTGAATAAGCATTTCCAGGGTCATATAGCCCCCGTTGGAAGCGCCCATAATATAGATGCGATTGGTGTCCACATCCGCGTTTTGCTCTATGTACGCCTCGATGGTATCCATCAGAATTTCCGTGTACCGGCTGGAGACGTCGCCCCGGCTCTCCGTGCCGTCGCCTCCGTCCAGCCAATAGGTGGGACACTGCACCACCAGCACATAGGCCCCGGTCTGGTCGCCGGAGGTAAAATAGGATTGGATCTCCGTCTCCGTCAGCGCAGAAACCTCGTTGCCCAGAATGGCCCGCTCGATGTCGTCACCCCCTTCGCCTCGCCCATGAAGCCAGATGATCAGAGGATTTTTATCCCAGCTTGCCAGGCTGTCCGGCTCGTAGGCGGCGTAATTCAGGGTCAGGGTCTCTGTCTGGCCGGTCAGCGGGTTTTCATAGTCCCCGGTATAGCTGTCCCGCAGGGTGAAGCGCTCCAGCTCCGGGCAGACACGGTTGTTGATGCAGTCGTCCTCAAACTGAATGGTGAAGTAGCTGCCGGAGGCCCAAACGGTAAAGCTGGCCGTTACGATATACTCATCCGCCCAGACGCTATGTTCCGTAGTCATATCCGTCTCAAAGGGAGAGCCAGTGGCGTCGAAATTCGTCACCATTTCCACCGTCACATAGCAGGAGGAGCCGGATACGGCGTTTCCCAGCTCGTCGGACAGATAGACGTCCGTGACTTCCCGCACAAAATGGGAGGTGGTGATGGCCGCGCCCTCTGTATAAACATCGTCGATCTCCTCATCAAAGGTGAATATGACCCGGTTTACGCCCGGCCCCCACTCAAAGCCCCGCACCACAATGGTGCCGGACAGGGCGTGAGGCGTGCCGGGCCGGTCGCTGTCCGGCGTGGCGGCTATTTCCGTGGTCTCCGAGACCTGAGAGCAGCCGGCGACAGCAAACAGAAAAACGGCCAGCAGTATACAGGCGATGCAGGTTTTTCTTATAAACGTCTCCTCCAAATTTAAGGGCGTTTTTACCGTAACAAAGTCAGTATATCGGCTGGCCAGTGTCTATTTGTGAATTTTTTGTAACTTTTTTATAAATGAAGCCTGTGCAGGTCAGACATATCCATTGGGATTATTCTTCTGCCAGCGCCAGGAATCGGCTACCATGTCCTCTACAGTCTTTTCCGCCGTCCAGCCCAAAAGCTCTTTGGCCTTGGTGGGGTCGGCCCAGACAGAGGCCAGATCTCCCGCCCGGCGGGGAGCGAACTCATAGGGAACGGCCACGCCGTTGACGGCCTGGAAAGCGTTCACCAGCTCCAGCACGCTGACGCCCTTGCCGGTGCCGAGATTAAATATCTCCGTGCCGGTGTGCTTCATGGCGTAATCCAGCGCCGCCACATGGCCCTGGGCCAGATCCATAACGTGAATATAATCCCGCACGCCGGTGCCGTCCGGAGTGTCGTAGTCGTTGCCGAAGATATTCAGGTGATCCAGCTTGCCCACCGCCACCTGGGTGATATAAGGCATCAGATTGTTGGGAATCCCGGCGGGGTTTTCCCCAATGCGCCCGCTCTCGTGGGCGCCCACGGGATTAAAGTATCGCAGCAGCACCACGCTCATATTCGGATTGGCCGCCGCCGTGTCCCTGGCGATCTGCTCGATCATCAGCTTTGTCCAGCCGTAGGGGTTGGTGCAGCCCCCCACCGGGTCGCTCTCCCGGTAAGGAACCGTGGCGCCGGCCCCGTACACCGTGGCGGAGGAGGAGAAGATAAAGACCCCCACGCCCTCCTGCACCATACACTCCAACAGCGTCAGGGTGGTGTCCAGGTTGTTGCGGTAATAGGAAAGGGGCTTGGCCACGCTCTCGCCCACCGCCTTATAGCCGGAAAAGTGCATTACCGCCGCAGGCTTCACCTGGCGGAAAATTTTCATCAGAGCTTCCTTGTCCGCCACGTCCGCCTGATAAAAGGGGATGTCCGCCCCGGTCAGCTCCCGGCAGCGCTCCACGGCGATGGGACTGCTGTTGGAGCAGTTGTCCACGATGGCCAGGTCATACCCGGCCTGGGCCAGAGCCACAGCGGTGTGAGAGCCGATATAGCCCGCGGCCCCGGTGAGAAGGATAGTCCCGCTCATCAGCAGACGGGAACGACCCAGCCGTAAGGATCAGCAGTCTTGCCCCACTGAATACCGGTGATGGTGTCATACAGCTTCTGGGTCAGCGCGCCGATCTGGAAGCCGTTGATGACGTGTTCCTTGTCCTGATAAATGATTTCCCCGATGGGGGACACCACGGCGGCGGTGCCTACGCCCCAGGCCTCCTCCAGCTTGCCGCTCTCGCAGGCGGCGATCAGCTCGTCCACGGACAGATCCCGCTCCTGGATCTCATAGCCCCAGTCGGACAGCACCTGAATGGCGCTCTTGCGGGTAATGCCGGGCAGAACCGTACCCTTGGCCAGGGAGGGGGTGACAATCTTCCCGTCGATCTTGAACATGACGTTCATGGCACCCACTTCCTCGATGTATTTCTGTTCCACGCCGTCCAGCCACAGCACTTGGCTGAAGCCCTTGGACTCGGCCAGCTCGCTGGCATGGAGAGACGCCGCATAGTTGCCGCCGCACTTGGCAAAGCCGGTGCCGCCCCGGACGGCCCGCACCTCCCGGCTCTCGATGGCGATCTTCACCGGGTTCAGGCCCTCCGGATAATAACTGCCCACCGGGCAGGTGATGATCATGAACAGATAGGTGTGGGAGGCGTGAACACCGACGTGCTTGTCCGTAGCGATGACGAACGGACGGATATAAAGGCTGGTATCCGGCTCGCTGGGAACCCAGTCCTTGTCCACCTCTACCAGCGTCTTCAGCGCCTTGAGATAGATGTCCTCCGGCACGGGAGGGATGCACATTTTCTCTGCGGAGCGGTTCATTCGGGCGATGTTCTCCGTGGGGCGGAAAAGCTGGATTTTACCGTCCGCCGTGCGGTAGGCCTTCAGGCCCTCGAAAATCTCCTGGGCGTAATGCAGCACCATGGTGGAAGGCTCAAGGGATAACGGCCCATAGGGGACGATGCGGGGATCGTACCAGCCCTTGCCGGTCTCGTAGTTCATGATGAACATATGGTCGGAGAAATAGGTGCCAAAAGGGATTCCCTCGATCTGGGGTTTTTCCTTGGGCGCGGTGGTTCTTTGGATGGTGATTTCCATATCCATATCTCAATTTGCCTCCTATTGTAATTCTTGACGTATCTTTACAGTATATCGTTTTTATTATATTCCCAATTTCCCGGAGGGGCAAGGGCTTGTTGTAATAATTACAAAAACTTTTTCTCATTTGAAATTTTATGTCATCTTTTGTAACTTTTCTCTAGGATTTTCGTAACCTCTGTGATATAATAGCTGTAAGCAGCTATTATATTCTGATTTTAATCGCTTTGGCGATTTGTTCACAGGATCGCTCCTATAGCTATAACGATGGAAGAGGTGACGCCATGAAAATGGGAAAAAAACGAAAAACGGCGCTCCTTCTGTCCATCCTTCTGGCTCTGACCTGCACCGGCTGCATGAGCGAGGCGGAGGAGCTGTACTCCCTGCCTCGGCAGCAGGAGGAATACCTTCAGCTTCAGGAGCTGATCGGCCAGCGCATTGACGAGGGGGGCGAATACGCCGCCCCGGTCGGCGGCAGCAACCGCCAGTCCGTACAGCTCCGCGACCTGGACGGAGACGGAACGGCGGAGGCCCTGGCCTTTCTGGCGGACAGCTCCCATACCCCCTCCGTGTGCATATACCGGCTGGACGAGGATGGAGCCTATTACCTCTATGTGGTCATCGCCGGAAAGGGTTCCGCCGTGTCCAGCGTGGAGTACGCGGACTTAAACGGGGACGGGGCCATGGAGCTGATTATCGCCTGGCAGATTGCCGGGGATATGGGGCTTTTGTCTGTCTATGACCTGAGCGGTCAGGAGCCGGTGGAGGTTCTGAGTGCGGACTGCTCCGCCTTTGTGGTATACGACCTGGACGGAGACGGAACCGAGGAGCTTTTGAGCCTGAGCATCGACTACGACGCCAGCAGCAGCCTTACGGTTTATCAGGTGGACGAAACGGATCAGATCTCCTCCAGTCAGGCAGCCCTGTCTTCCGGCATTACAGAGGTGCTGCGGGCCAGAAGCGCCTATCTCTCCGACGGAACGCCCGCCCTTTTTGTGGAGAGCAGCACGGAGGAGGAGCTTCTTCTGACCGACGTGTTCACCCTACAGGCCGAAACGGTGGAAAATATCACCATGTCCAACACCGGCCAGAGCAGCACGGTGCGCCGGGCGGGAGCCTATGCCACGGACATCAACAGCGACCGGGCCTTAGAGCTGCCCGTGGAAAACGGAGACGCGCTGGCCTGGTACAGCCTGGACGGAGACGGGAGCCGCGCCCTGACCCTGACCACCTATCACAACTATGATGACGGCTGGTATCTCGTCCTGACGGACACGGCGCTGATGACCGGCCTGGTCGTGTCCCGTCAGGAGGAGACGGCGGGGGAGACCGCCGTTACATTTTCCCTTACGGACGAGGCGGGAACCCAGACGGATATACTCACCATATATACCCTGACGGGGGAGAACCGGCTGGATCGGGCAGAGGCAGAGGGCCGCTTCCTCCTGCGGGAGGAGGAGTCCACGGTATATGCCGCCCAGCTTTGGACAACGGATATGACGGAACAGGACGTAACGGAGAATTTTAACCTGATATATCAGGAATGGCTCGCCGGTGAGCTATGACGGCGTAAGGAGGCAAAGGAAACGTGAAAAAGGTATTGGTTTTGGAGGATGAGTCCAGCATACGCAGCTTTGTGGTCATCAACCTGAAGCGCTCCGGCTATGAGCCGATCGAGGCTGAGACCGGGGAGCAGGCCCTGGAGCTGCTGGAGCAGAACCCGGATGTGAAGGTGGCTCTGCTGGACGTCATGCTCCCCGGCATAGACGGCTATGAGGTGTGTCGCCGCATCCGGGCCACGGATTCCCGCATAGGGATTATCATGCTCACCGCCAAGGCACAGGAAATGGACAAGGTGACAGGCCTGATGACCGGGGCGGACGATTATGTGACAAAGCCCTTCTCCCCAGCGGAGCTGACCGCAAGGGTGGACGCCCTGGTGCGCCGCGCCTCCGTAGACGAGGCGCCGGAGGACGTCAGTGAGCTGCACCAGGGACCCTTCCGGCTGAACACCCGCAACCGCACCCTGGAAAAAAACGGCCAGCGCATCAAGCTGACCCAAATCGAATACGCCATTATGAAGCTGTTTATGGATAACCCAGGCCGGGCCCTGTCCAGGGAGAAAATTTTAAACGCCGTCTGGGGCCGGGACTACTTCGGCGAGCTGAAGATCGTGGACGTGAATATTCGCCGCCTGCGCATTAAGATCGAGGACAACAGCACCATTCCTACTTATATCACTACGGTTTGGGGCTATGGATACAAGTGGGGCTTTTAAAAATCAGAGAGCCTGACGGTCTTTGACGCGGAGCGACTCTGAAAGACGAATTGGGGGTGGACAGCACGGACAAACAGCATACGCGGGGTCTAAGAAGCCGCTGGCTCCGCTCCGGCATCCTGCTGACGGCAGGGCTGGTGGTGCTTTTCACCCTGGTCTTCTCTCTGGGCGTGCGAAGCTATTACTATAACGCCGTCAAAACAGGCCTGACGGCCAAGGCGGAATCCGCCTCCAATTTTTTCGCCGGCTATATCTCCCAGACCTATGCGCAGTATTACCAAAGCGCCTACCGCTATACGGAGAGCTTTGAGGACAAGGACGTGCTGGAGCTTCAATTTGTGAATACGCGGGGCGTGGTGGAGGTGTCCAGCTATGGCGTCTCCGCCGGCACAAGCCCCGGCACGGCGGATTTGGACACCGCCCTGAACGACAAGACCATCGGCGTCTATACGGGCCGAAACGCCGGGACGGGAGAGCGCGTCCTGGCTGTTACCGCCCCCCTGCTGTCTGCGGACGGAACGGTAATCGGCGCCATGCGCTATGTTACCAGCCTACGCCTGGTGAACCGGCAAATATGGAAGACCACCGCCACAGCTGCGGGGGTGGGTCTGCTTGTTCTCCTGGCGGTGGTGCTGACAAATTTCTATTTTATCCGCACGGTAACAGAGCCGCTGGTGGAACTGACCGGCCTTGCCAAGCGCATTGCGGATGGGAGCTATGGGATTCAGGCCCAGAAAAAATACGACGACGAAATCGGCGACCTGACCGACGCCATCAACGAGATGAGCGCCAAAATCGGAGAAACGGAAAAGGTGCAGACAGAGTTTATCTCCTCCATCTCCCACGAGCTTCGCACCCCCCTGACCGCTATCACCGGCTGGTCGGAGACCCTGGCCTACGACGAGGCCATCACCGGGGACTCCCGCCGGGGCGTGTCCATCATCGCCAAGGAGTCGGGCCGCCTGACAAAAATGGTGGAGGCGTTGCTGGAATTTACCCGCATCCAGGACGGCCGCTTCAATCTGAATGTGGAAACGCTGGATGTGACCGGAGAGCTGTCGGACGCCATCTTCTCCTATGGCACGCTCTTAAAGCAGGAGGGAATGACCGTGGAATATGCGGAGCCGGAGGAGGACATTCCCTGCATCCTGGGCGACCCGGCCCGACTGAAGCAGGTATTTTTGAATATCATGGACAACGCCGCCAAATATGGCCGGGCTGCCGGGCGTATGATTGTCACCATCGGCGCCACGGACGCCTGGGTGGTCATCCGCTTTCGGGACTTCGGCCCCGGCATCCCCCCGGAGGAACTGCCCTATGTGAAGAAAAAATTTTATAAGGGCAGCGGCAAGGAGCGGGGCAGCGGCATCGGTCTGTCTGTGTGCGATGAGATCATCACCCGCCACAAGGGCCGTCTGCTGCTGGAAAATGCGACCGACGGGCGGACGGGTCTGGTCGTCACCGTCATGCTCCCCGTCATCAGCGAGGAGGAGCTGACAATCGGGTGAAGAAGCGGTTATTCCTGGAGGAAGCTGTGATGAAATCGGACAAAAATCCCGTCCGGCACTTGCGCTGGGCGGGGTTTTGTTATATAGTATAGTGTTGATAAGATACTCAAAAAAGCAAAATGAGAACGCCCCGCTACGGGCGTATGATATAGATGATACTATAAAAATTAAGACCCTGACGACGCGCTTTGTGCGCTGACTATTTTCGGAAAGGCGGTATTATGGCAAAAAAAGAACCCCAGGGCTTCCGCACCAGCATTGGCGGCTCAGCCCTGATTGAAGGCATCCTGATGCGGGGGGTGGACAAGCAGTCCATCGTCGTCCGCCAGCAGGACGGCACGATGGCCACCACGGTGGAACCGTTAAACCAGCTCAAGGACAAGCATCCCTTCTGCGGCTGGCCCCTGATACGGGGCGTTGTGAACTTTGTGGACAGTATGATCAAAAGCATGAAGGCCCTGACCTACTCCGCCCAGTTTCTCCCGGAGGAGGAGCAGGAGGAATCCTCCAAGCTGGATCTGTGGATAGAGAAAAAATTCGGCTCTGAAAAGGCGGAAAAATTCATCATCGGCCTGGCCATGGTGCTGGGTGTGGCCCTAGCGATAGGACTGTTCATCGTGCTGCCTACCGCGCTTGTGTCCCTCATCCCCGCGCTCCGTTCCGGGCATGACGGTGTGCGAACCCTCCTGGAGGGCGTGGTGAAGATCGTCATCCTGATTGCTTACATGGCGGCGGTGGCCCAAATGAAGGATATCAAGAGGGTGTTCTCCTACCACGGGGCGGAGCATAAATCTATCTTCTGCTATGAGCATGGCAAGGAGCTTACGGTGGAAAACGTCCGGGAGGAGAGCCGGTTTCATCCCCGCTGCGGCACCAGTTTCCTGCTGGTGGTGGTCATTATGAGCATTTTCGTATTCATCCTGGTAAACGCCTTCCTCCATGTTGACAACGCTCTGCTGCGCATGGTGGTGAAGATATGCCTGCTGCCGGTAGTGGTAGCCCTGACCTATGAGATGAACCGCTGGGTGGGCCGGCATGACAATCTCCTCTCCCGCATTCTGTCCTGGCCCGGCAAGCAGCTTCAGCATATCACCACCAGCGAGCCGGACGACTCCATGATCGAAGTGGCCATCACGGCCCTGAAGCTGGTCATCCCAGAGGAGAAAGGCGCAGACGCATGGTAAAAGAGCCTCCGCAATAACATCGCGGGAGCGCGCAATTACACAGAGATAAAGATGTGAGCTATGGCAAAGACATATAACGACATATACATTAACGCCAGACGGGCGCTGAAGGCCGCCGGGATCGAGTCCTATGGGCTGGAGGCCAGGCTTATCGTGTCTCAGGCCAGCGGCAAGACCATGGAGCAGCTTACCCGCGATCTGTCTCTTTACGCCACAGACGAGCTGGATCGGCAGGTCATGGAGCTGGTGGAGCGGCGCCTGGCCGGGGAGCCGGTGGCCTATATCACCGGGAGCTGGGAGTTTTACGGCATCCCCCTGGAAATTACCAGGGACGTGCTGATTCCCCGGACGGACACGGAGCTGCTTGTGCAGGCGGCCATCCAGCTTTTCGCTGGACGGAACGCTAAGCCCAGGATACTGGATTTATGCACCGGCTCCGGCTGTATCGGTTGCGCCCTGGCGGTGTATATGCCGGGGGCCAGGCTGGTCTTGGCGGACAATGCCCCCATGGCTCTTCGCCTGTGCCGTCGGAATATTGAGAAAAACAATCTGGAGCTGCGGGTCATATGCGTAGAAGCGGACGCCACGAAAAAGCCCCCCATGCTCCTGGGGCATTTTGACCTAGTGGTGTGCAATCCCCCCTATATCCCCACGGCGGATCTGGCGGAACTTGACCCCTCCGTCCGAGACTATGAGCCTGCCGCCGCTCTGGACGGCGGGGATGATGGGCTGGATATTATCCGCCCGATCATCCGGCTGTGGAAGCGGGTGCTAAAGCCCGGCGGAACCCTTATGCTGGAGGTATGCGAGGGCCAGAGCCAAACGGTGCAGGAGCTTATGACCGAGGCCGGCTTTGTTCGCACCGGCGCATTGCAGGATACCAACGGCACCGAAAGAGTGGTCGTAGGACACATATAAATCAAAACGAAAACGAGAATTATTTAGAGAGGAACAAAACGCTATGGCAACAAAGAAATCAGCCCTTCCCTCGGTAGGCCCGGCGGCGGACAAGAAAAAGGCGCTGGAAACGGCCCTGGCCCAGATCGAAAAGGACTATGGCAGGGGGGCCATCATGCGGCTGGGCGAGGATATTCCAGTAAACGTGGCATCCATTCCCACCGGCTCCCTGGGTCTTGACCTGGCCCTGGGCATCGGCGGGGTACCCCGTGGCCGCATTGTGGAGATATACGGCCCGGAGGCCAGCGGCAAGACCACCCTGGCCCTGCACATTGTGGCCTCCGCCCAGAAGCAGGGGGGCGAGGCGGCTTATATCGACGTGGAACACGCCCTGGAGCCGGCCTATGCCCGCGCCGTGGGGGTGGACATCGACAACCTTCTCATCTCCCAGCCGGACACGGCGGAGCAGGCCCTGCAAATCACAGAGGCCCTGGTGCGTTCCGGGGCCATCGACGTGATCGTGGTGGACTCCGTGGCGGCCCTGCTGCCCCGCAGCGAGCTGGAGGGGGAGATGGGCGATTCCTCCGTGGGCGTGCTGGCCCGGCTGATGAGTCAGGCCCTTCGGAAGCTGGCAGGCATCGTCTCTAAAACCAACTGCATCGTTATTTTCATAAACCAGCTCCGGGAGAAGATCGGCGTCATGTACGGAAACCCGGAGACAACGCCGGGAGGCCGGGCGCTGAAATATTATTCCAGCGTCCGCCTGGACGTACGCCGGATAGAGACGCTGAAATCCGGGGACGAGATGATCGGCAACCGCACCAGGGTCAAGGTCGTGAAAAACAAGGTGGCGCCCCCCTTCAAGGAGGCCCAGTTCGACGTGATATACGGCGAGGGCATCTCCAAAATCGGCGAGATTGTGGATCTGGGCGTCCGGCTGGACATCATCGAAAAGGCCGGGGCCTGGTTCACCTGCTGCGGCGAGCGCATCCAGGGCCGGGATGGCGTGAAGGAATACCTGACCGCGAACCCGGACAAGGCAGAGCAGATCGAGCAGGAGATCCGCGCAAACTATGTGAAGCTCATGAGTCCCCAGGCCGTCCGGGCCGCCAAGGCCGCAGGCCGGGCCGTGGACGTGTCCGCCGAGGACTTCGACGACGGCGGAGACAGCGAGGAATAATGTCCCGCGATGAGACGGGGGCGGAGAGATATACCGTCCGCTCCGTACTGAACGACCCGACGGCGGAGGAGCCGAAGCGAAAAAAATCCCCCGCCACACCTCTGGAGCAGGCCAAAAAGTGGGCTATGGACTATCTCAAGCGCCCCCACTCTGAAAAGGAGCTACGGGACAGGCTGGCCCAGAAGGGCTGCGGCCAGGAGGACATCGAGACCGTCTGCGCCCTGTGCCTGGACTACGGCTTTCTGGACGACAGGGAATACGCCGGCATGATCGTCCGGCACTACGCTGCCGGAGGCTATGGGCCGGGGCGGATAAAAACCGAGCTGAACCGCCGGGGGATTTCCAAGGAGCTTTGGGACACGGCCCTTCTGGAGCTGCCGGAGGGAACGGAGAGCGTCGACCGGCTTCTGGCCGCCAGGCTTCGGGGCCGGGATGCCTCCGACCGTAAGGAACGGGAGAAGGCCGCCGCCGCTCTGTTCCGCAAGGGCTACTCCTGGGAGGACATCCGCGCGGCGCTGCGGCGCTATGGCGGCGACGACGAATAAATTAAAATGAGACGGGATTACGTCCCGCCGAACAGGATTATGAAAGTTTGCTTTACCTCGCTTGGCTGCGCCAAGAATTTAATAGATTCCGAGCAAATGCTGTCCCTGGTGGCAGAGGCGGGCCACGAGATTGTCTCCGACCCGGCGGAAGCGGAGGGGGCAGTGGTGAATACCTGCGCCTTCATCGAGGCCGCCCAGCAGGAGGCCATCGACGCCATTTTGGAGCTGGCAGAGCTGAAAAAGACTGGCTCTCTCCGCCGTCTGGTGGTGACAGGCTGTCTGCCCCAGCGGTATCAGGGAGACATTTTAAAGGAGATCCCGGAGATAGACGCCGTTCTCGGCACCGGTAGCTTCCCCGACGTGGTGGCCGCCCTGGAATCCGGGCAGGAGCATTTCACCCGTTTCCGGGACAAAAACGCTCCCCTGCCGGAGCTGGACAGGCTGGTCTCCACCGGCCCCGCCTGGGCCTATATCAAGATCGCCGACGGCTGTGACAAATGCTGCGCCTACTGCGTCATCCCTTCCATCCGGGGCAAATACCGCTCCCGGCCTATGGAGGCTATTCTCCAGGAGGCCCACGCCCTGGCCCAGGGAGGCGTTAAGGAGCTGATCCTGGTGGCCCAGGACGTGACCTGGTACGGCCACGACCTGCGGGATGGGACGAACCTCACCCTTTTGCTGAAGGAGTTGGCAAAAATTGAAGGCATCGCCTGGATACGGCTGCACTATCTCTACCCCAGCGAGATAACCGACGAGCTGATCGAGGAGATCGCCGCAGAGCCGAAAATTGTGAAATACCTGGACATCCCTGTCCAGCACGTAAACGACAGCATCCTCCGCCGTATGCGCCGCCCGGAGCGGAAGGCCACCATCACCGCCCTTTTTGACAGGCTCCGCGCTCAGATAGAGGACGTGGTGCTGCGCACCACGTTTATCGTGGGTCTGCCGGGGGAGGGGCCGGAGGAGTTTCAGGAGCTGATGGACTTTTTGCAGGAGCAGCGGCTCCCAAGGGCCGGAGTTTTTGCCTTCTCACCCCAGGAAGGCACCGCCGCCGCCGAAATGACCGATCGATGTACCGGGGAGGAGGCGGAGGCCCGCCGCCGCATGGTCATGGATTTGCAGTGCCGGATTATGGATGAGTACGACCGGCAGCAGATCGGGCGGGAATTTCAGGTGCTTTGCCAAGGCCAGGAAAACGGCCTTTGGTGTGGCCGCCGCCATGCCGATTCCCCGGACGTGGACGAGCAGGTGCTGTTCACAGGCCAGGCCGAGCCGGGACAGTTTGTTCAGGTGCGGATTACCGGCTTTGAGGACGGGTATTTGACCGGGGAGACTGTTTAGAAATAGAGTATCAGCATCGGCGGCCATGAATATACTGTTCATGGTGGTGCTATTTATATGTTTGATTATTTGAGAGAGACCCTTGCTGCGTATCAGGCCCGCGACCCCGCCGCCCGCAGCAGGTTTGAGATATGGATGTATTATCCTGGGGTCAAGGCGGTCATGCGCTATCGCCGGGCGCACTGGTGCTGGACGCATGGCATGAAATTTCTGGGCCGGGGCATTTCACAGCGCGCCCGCCGGGCCACCGGCATCGAGATACACCCCGGCGCGGTCATTGGCCGCCGCCTGGTCATCGACCACGGCATGGGCGTCGTTATCGGAGAGACGGCGGAAATCGGGGACGACGTGTTGCTCTACCAGGGCGTCACCCTGGGCGGCACCGGCAAGGAACACGGCAAGCGCCACCCTACCATTGGGAACAACGTCCTGATCGGCTCCGGCGCCAAGGTTTTAGGCCCCTTCAAGGTGGGCGACAACAGCCGCATCGCCGCCGGCGCGGTGGTGCTGTCAGAGGTTCCCCCCAACGCCACTGCCGTAGGCGTCCCCGCACGGGTCATCAAACTAGACGGGGAGAAGGTGGATTACGCCGGAAACGTAGATCAGGTAAACATCTCCGACCCGGTGGCCCTGGAGATGATCGCCCTGCGGGATCGGCTGCAAAAGTTGGAAAAAGAATTTTCCAAAACAAAGGAGAAATAAGTCATGCGTTTTTATAATGACCTGACCATGCAGAAGGAGGACTTTGTCCCCATTGAGGAGGGGAAGGTTCGTATGTACTGCTGCGGCCCCACGGTATATAACTATATCCATGTGGGCAACGCCCGGCCTATTATCATGTTCGACGTCCTGCGCCGGTATCTGGAATACCGGGGCTATCAGGTCACGTTCGTGCAGAACTTCACCGATGTGGACGACAAGATTATCAAGCGGGCCAACGAGGAGGGCATCTCCGCCGCGGAGGTGGCGGAAAAATATATCGCCGAATACTGGCAGGACGTGAAGGCCCTGGGCGTTCGAGAGGCTACCGTCCACCCCAAGGCCACGGAGAACATCCCCCAGATCATCGAGCTTATCCAGACCTTGATTGAAAAGGGCTATGCCTATGAGACCCAGGGGGACGTATATTACCGCACCCTGAAATTTAAGGATTACGGCAAGCTGAGCCATCAGAACCTGGACGACCTTCAGGCCGGGGCGCGGATCGAGGTCAACGACATAAAGGAAAGTCCCATGGACTTCGCCCTCTGGAAGGCGGCCAAGCCCGGCGAGCCTGCCTGGGAATCCCCCTGGGGCATGGGTCGTCCCGGCTGGCACATCGAATGTTCCGCCATATCCAACCACTATCTCGGAAAGACCATCGACATTCACGCCGGCGGCCAGGACTTGACCTTCCCCCATCACGAAAACGAGATTGCCCAGTCCGAGGCCGCGAACGGCGTCCCCTTCGTCCACTATTGGCTCCACAACGGATTTATCAATGTGGACAACAAAAAGATGTCCAAATCCCTTGGGAATTTCTTCACCGTCCGGGAGGCCGCCGCCGTCTATGGCTACGACTGCATCCGGCTGTTCATGCTCATGAGCCATTACCGCTCCCCGCTAAACTATTCGGCGGAGATTCTGGAGCAGGCCCAGGCCGCATTAGATCGGCTGAAAACCGCCAAGGAGAACCTGGACTTCTTCGCGGAAAAGGGCCGGGAGGAGGCCATGACGGAGGAGGACGAAACGTTCATAACGGGACTTGAAAAGTACCGCCAGCGCTTCATCCAGGTCATGGACGACGATTTCAACACCGCCGACGCCATCTCCGTCATTTTCGAGCTGGTGCGGGATGTGAACGCCGCCGTATCTCCCGCCGCCGACCCGACAAAGGCCCTGGCCGCCGCCTGCCGGGATATTTTCCTGGAACTGTGCGACGTGCTGGGCATCCCCTTCGGCCAGACCGAGAGTCTGGATCAGGAGATAGAGGAAAAAATCGCCGCCCGCCAGGCGGCCAGAAAAGCTAAAAACTGGGCTGAGGCCGACCGCATCAGGGACGAGCTGAAGGCTGCGGGCATCGTTCTGGAGGACACTCCTCAGGGCGTAAAGTGGCACCGGGCGTAATCACGCAACCGAATATTTATCGATCTATCCGGGATAAAAAGGCTGCTTTTTATTCCGGATAATTGTATGAAATCTCAGCAATTTCACAGAAATTTTACATGAAACGGTTCAACCCATCTTTACAAATGCGGCGCATTGTAAAATGAAACTGCAATAGTAAAAAGAATATCCATAGTGATGAATCAATGGTAGAATTGAGTTACCACACAACAATTCTGAAAGGAGATCATCACTATGGACAATCCCGATTATACCATTGAACATCGAAAAGGGCAACACTTAAGTTCGGAAGAACGGCACGATATAGAGGTGCATCTGCGGGACGGCTGGAGTACGTACAAGATTGCAAAGCATCTGGGCCGTCCATATAACACCATCAAGAATGAGCTCCAGCGTGGGACTGTACTTCTTTATGATGGGAAAGTGTCCCGGTACAAGGCTAAGGCTGGTGAAGAGAAGTACAGGAAGAACCGCCGCAGCAGCACTCGGAAGTACCGCTGCCTGGAGACAGTACCGTTTCTTCGGTATGTGGAAAAA
>JAJQCH010000102.1 GCA_021202795.1 Oscillospiraceae bacterium | reverse complement strand
ATCACTATGGATTTTCTTTTTCAAGTGTCCATCTTCATTATGCAATCAACCTCTTGTAAAAATAATTACATCTGAAACAACCTCTTATCTCTCAAATCCGCCCGAATAATCATAAATATATCAAAAACTATATTTTTTACGAATTAATCCGTTATTCAATATTATTCTTCTGCAAGTTTCTCATTGACTTAAAAAGTGGCGAAAAAGAAAACCACTGCCGGATTCATCTCCAACAATGGTTAACTGTTTCTTTTGTCCTGTTCTTCCATATTTGATAACGCAAATTGTATTGCCTGAACAAGAAATTCGTTGCGACTTATCTCTGCTTCCGTTGCTTTTTCGTCAACAGCTCTTAGTGTTTCTACTGGTATTCGCATAGAAATGACTTCTTTTTCTGGTTTGTGCGCGATAAATTTTGCCATTCAACCACTTCCTGTATTGCCTATTCTATCTCATTGTGGTAAGATATAATATATTCTTTATTCAATATCGTTTTTTAAATACAAACTGAGGAGTGGAAGATTATGGCAATGATTAATTGTCCAGAGTGCGGAAGCAAGGTTTCAGACAAAGCTCGAAACTGCCCACAGTGCGGGTGTCCGATTGACACAAAGATGTACTGTCCAAAGTGCGGAAGTAGTAATGTAAAGGTAATAAGCGGCACCAGCAAGGTCGTATCTGTTGCAATGTGGGGAGTTCTTGCAGCCAACAAGGTGAAAAGCAACTATGTATGCTTGAATTGCAAACACAAATTTTAAACTGTGGAAGTTTCAACAACCTTAGTAGCTGTATAATAGCCATTTCATCCATGGGCAGTCAAAGGGCTGCAGATAATCCCCAGACAAGAAGATACATATTAAAAAGACTAATGTGATTTAACAAACTACTAACAGAACGTTATGAAATGAGGTATTAATTGTATGAACAGTCTAAAGAAATCATGCTCTGTTCTATTGTGCATTAGCATATGTTTTTCTTTATGCTCTTGTAGAATATTTTCTAAGGATTTTACTTTTCCTTATAATATATCTATTTCTGATACATACAGTAGTATCCAAAGGAAAGACCCCAATGTCTCAGAAATGGAAGAAAGTATTTCAAAAGGTTATATGGCCGCAAGCTCCTCGGATAATACAATTTTCAACTTATCCAAGGACACTCTCTCGGATGACGAACTTTCGATGTCAACACTATACTATTTTGAAGATGAAGATGCTTCCTTGCTTTCAATGCACCAACTCATTACCCGTGCTGATGACGACTCTAATGCCAATATATCTCAGGTCTTTGATTATATTGTCCAAGAAGCTCAAGAATTTTTTTCATCATCGGGGGAATTATTCTCTCAAGAAGGCAGTATCTCTGAGGAAAAGGCCCCAATCGAGGGATACGCTTGGATTGAGGATAATACGCTTATTCTTGTATCTCACTGGTATGGGACAGGAGGAACTGTTCTGATTTCCGCATATTCAAATGTGGAGCAAGGAAAGTCGTTGGGGTATGTTCAAAATGAGGAAGATTTTCTTCTTTTTGCAGAAATTGATATACTTATGTTGAGAATGAGATTATCTAGCGACCAGTAAAGAAGGGACAATCACAATTATGAAAACTTATGAAAATCCAAAAACAGAAGAAATGCAATCTATAACCCCAGTTGATGCAACCGAAGATAAGAAAGATCCAACACAACTAAACCTAATTCCATTAAACAACAACGTGGATCGGTGGTGTATATTATCTGTCACGTCTCTTATCTGTGGCATTATAACGGGGATTCTTGGGTTTTACAAAATGTTATTCTACAGCAGTGGAGATTACTACCCTTTCAAAACTATCAACGCATATGTTGGTGGCGATGCTTATAACTTGATTATTAACGGAACATATGCAACCGCTTATTTTGTTTTAACTGCGATGTTCTTTCTGTGTGCAATCCTTTTAGTAATCGTTCATTATATTTCCAACCAACCAACTATTGATAATCAAGGTAATAAAGAAACTCAAGAAGATGTTTCTAGTGAAGAATCTTCAAATATGTAATATGGCAGCTATCCTCATAAGATGTTTCTTTTATCCAAATGGTTTTGCATAGCTTGAAAATCTCCCTCCATACTGGTATAATAAATTCATTCACCATGTTGATTGGGAGGATATTGGAATGGAGAGAACAAAGGTTTCCGCTCTGTATGCCAATCCTGACGCGCTGGCCGCCGCCGGGAACATAACCGTGTGCGGCTGGGCCAGAACCATACGGGATCAGAAAAATTTCGGCTTCATCGACTTAAACGACGGCAGTGCCTTTAAGGGCGTGCAGGTCGTGTTTGAGCGGGCCGTTTTGGATAATTACGACGAAATCGCCAAGCTGAACGTGGGGGCGGCTCTGATCGTCACCGGGCCGCTGGTGCTGACGCCGGAGGCCAAACAGCCCTTTGAGATAAAGGCCAAGACCATCCAGGTGGAGGGGGTCTCCGCCCCGGACTACCCCCTGCAAAAAAAGCGCCACACGGTCGAATATCTGCGCACCATCCAGCATCTGCGGCCCAGGACGAATCTCTTTTCCGCCGTGTTCCGGGTGCGCTCCGTGGCGGCCCAGGCGGTTCACACCTTCTTCCAGGAGCGGGGCTTTGTGTATGTCCACACCCCCATCATCACCGGCTCAGACTGCGAGGGCGCGGGAGAGATGTTCCGGGTGACGACCCTGGATATAAAAGACCCGCCCCGGAAGGAGGACGGCTCTGTAGACTACAGCCAGGACTTCTTCGGCAAGGAAACAAATCTGACCGTCTCCGGTCAGCTCAACGCGGAAAACTTCGCCATGGCCTTCGGGGACGTATACACCTTCGGCCCCACCTTCCGGGCAGAAAATTCCAACACCCAGCGCCACGCGGCGGAATTTTGGATGATCGAGCCGGAAATGGCCTTCTGCGACCTGGAGGGCGACTTAGCCTGCATGGAGGACATGGTGAAGTTCATCATCCGCACCGTGCTGGAAAAATGCCCCCAGGAGATGGAATTTTTCAACAGCTTCATAGACAAGGGCCTGCTGGCCCGGCTGGAACACGTCGCCGGGAGCGATTTTGGCCGCGTGACCTATACGGAGGCAGTGGAGCTGCTGCAAAAATCCGGGGCGGACTTCAAGTTCCCGGTGGAGTGGGGCATCGATCTGCAAACGGAGCATGAGCGGTATCTCACCGAGCAGATATTCAAAAAGCCTCTGTTCGTCACGGACTACCCCAAGGAGATTAAGGCGTTTTATATGCGCCTGAACGACGACGGCAAGACCGTGGCGGCGGCGGACTGCCTGGTGCCGGGCATTGGGGAGATCATCGGCGGCAGCCAGCGCGAGGAGCGGCTGGACGTGCTGCTGGCCCGGATGGACGAGCTGGGCCTGAAGCAGGAGGACTACTGGTGGTATCTCGACCTGCGGCGCTACGGCTCCTGCCGTCACGCCGGGTTCGGCCTTGGCTTTGAGCGGATGGTCATGTACCTCACCGGCGTGACCAACATCCGGGACGTGGAGCTGCACCCCCGCACCGTCGGAAACGCGGAATTTTAATACTGCAAGCTAAAACCTCCGGCAAAAGGCACGCCTCTTGCCGGAGGTTACTTATGCCCGCCCCTGATGTACACATACTGCCTGCGGGTAACGACAACCAGAAGTATCCACACAAAAAACAGATTGACAGTCAAAGGGGTATCCTATATAATGAAACCATCAATTTAGGCTTTTGCGGACGTAATCGCAAAACGCCGGACAAGCTGTCGAAGGGGAAGATTTGCCGGAGGGCCTGCGGACGTATCCGAGGCCAGAGGAAGGCAAATCCGCTCAACCTCCGGCTCTTGTCCGGCGCTTTATTTTTGAGGAGGATGTACCTATGGATCTGTTGACCGGCGACATTCGTCAGCTTTACCGCAAATTCCTGCTGCCCGGCCTGGGCGGGGCTTTGGTGATGACCATATACAGCTTTGTGGACTCCATCGCCGTGGGGCAATCGGAGGGGCCTGTGGGGGCGGCGGCCATGGCTGTAATCGGCCCCCTGTTCGGCGTGAGCGTGTTTCTGGCCATCATGTGCGGCGTGGGCGGCTCCGTATTGATGAGCGAGGCCAGGGGCCAGGGGGACTGGGAGAAGGGAGACGCCTGCTTCACCGCCTCCGTGCTGCTGATGGGGGCGCTGACGCTGGTCTCCTGGCTGGTACTGGCTCTGTTCGGAGAGTCGATCATGACCTTTTTCGGCGCTGAGGGGGAGACTCTGGTCATGGTGATGAAATACGCCCGATGGCTCATCGGCTTCTGGCCGGCTATCATATACCCCATCTTCCTGGGGGCCTTCATCCGCAATGACGGCGCGCCCGGCCTGGCCACCGGGGCCGTAGTAGCCGGCGGGGCGCTGAACATCTTCGGAGACTGGTTTCTGGTGTTCTTCCTGGGCATGGGCATCCGGGGTGCGGCCATCGCCACCATGGCCGGAACGATTTTACAAGCCGTGGTGATGACCGGGTATCTTTTTCGCAAGTCCTGCCGTCTGCGGCTGCGCCGTCCCCGGCGGCTGGGAAAGGCCATGTGTCAGATTCTGTCCATCGGCTTCGGGGCCGGAGTACTGGATCTGGGAACCGTGTTCATCGGGATTGTCACCAACAATCAGCTTATGAAATACGGGGGCGCGGCGGCGTTGTCCGTCTACGGGGTGCTGACCACCGTCACCTCCCTTTTCCAGTCGCTGTTCGGCGGCGTGGGCCAGGCCATCCAGCCCATCGCCTCCACCAACTTCGGCGCTGGAAAGACGGATCGGATCGGGCGGCTGTTCCGCCTGTCCCTGGTCACAGTGCTGTGCATGGGAGCGGCCTTCGTCCTGATCGGCGAGCTGTTCCCCACAGGGCTTATGCGGCTGTTCATGTCTCCCTCAGAGGAGGTGCTGGCTGTCGCGCCGGGGCTGGTGCGGCGGTACTTCCTGGTGTTCCTGCCCCTGGGCATCACAGTGCTGGCCACCTATTATCTCCAGTCTATCCTGCGGTTTCAGATGTCCATGGCCGTGTCGGTGCTTCGCAGCTTTGCCCTAAGCGGTCTCGCCCTGTGGCTACTGCCCACAGCTCTGGGAACAAACGGCGTCATGCTGGCTCTCCCTCTTTCGGAGGCGCTGACAGCCGTCGTTGCCGCAGTCTGTATCCGGCGCAGCAGGGGAAGGGCTGTGAGGTGAAAAATTATGTGCAGTACATTTTACGAGCCGAACGAGACCACCTGCACGGCAATAGAGGCAGCGGAAAAGGGAGAGGATGTCTACGGCCCCTTTGACAGTGTTTCCGAGCTGATGGAGGCCCTGAAAGAATAAAAGCGTCCCCATCAAAGCCAGCGGCTTTGGTGGGGACATTTCCGATTTCGGTTTACCTTTGGTCGTTTTCCTTACCCACGCGGGCGGGGTCTACGATGAATTGGAGAGCGTGGCAGGCATTCTGGCATTGGACTACAGAGTGGCTGCCGCCGTCCTCCCCGTCCAGCGTCCAGGCCACCGGGTCGCGGAAGGTGAAGCGGACGCTTTGGGTGTGCAGAATAATAATATCATCGCTGGTGTAGCTGCTGGTCAGGATGTTCGTGAGGATCGGCCCAAGCTGGAGCAGTGTTTCCGGCGTGCGAATCAGAATCACCTCGAACATCCCATCGTTTAAGGAGATGTCCACAGACTCCTTCAGCTTGATAATACCCGCAATGGAGCGGCTGTTGGACACCGCGCCAAAGAGAAAATCATCCTCCAATATACCCCCATCGTACTCCACCCTTGTCCAGCGATGGGTCAGGTTTGGCAGACGGCGCATAGCGTCCAGCACATAGGCGAAAAAGCCCATGTTGTTTTTTTGATCCTGGGGGGTCTCATACGTCACCTCTGTGAAGGCCCCAAAAGCGGCCACATAGGTAAAATAGCGCCTATCGTTAAAGCGGCCCACATCCACAGTTAAAGGATTGCCGTAGGCGGCCACATAGGCGGCCTGCACCGGGTCGTGGCTCAGCTCCAGAGTGCGGGCAAAATCGTTGGTGGTTCCCATAGGGATATAACCCAGATCAGGCCGATCCTCCGGCGGAAGCTGCATCAGGCCGGTGACGGTCTCCCCCAGGGTACCGTCCCCTCCCACACAGACCAGCCGGTCATATCCGGCCCCCGACTGGGAGACGATGTCCGTGGCGTCTCCATGCTGACTGGTGAACGCAACCGTAGGCTGAAAACCAGCCTTGTGGAAGGTCAGCAGCACGTCCCCCAGGCCGTTTCGGAAGGAACCCTTCCCGGCGGCGGGATTGATAATAAGAAGTAAAGATTTCATAAAGCTTTTATCACCGAGGCCATTATAGCTCATTCCGCGGATAAAAGCAATCCAGTTCCACCCTTACGATTCAGCCGCAGCGTCCAGTCCCGGCTCCTTCCGGCCCACGGCCAGGCCCACGGCACAGCAGAGGATGCTTGCCAGCATACCGGCGAACAGAGAGTCCAAACCCCACGGCATAGGGATAACCGTGCCGAACAGCAGCACACACACCGGCCCGGAGATAATGGCGGCCATGACCCATTTTTTATTTACCCGCCCCGGCAGCCACAGAGCGCAGCACAGCGGCGCGAACACCACCGCCCCCCGCAGGCCCATGCTCATAAAGGCGAAGTTCAAAATGGTATCGCCCAGACTGCCGGTGGACAGGCAGCAGCCCAGCGCCAGCACCACCAGGGTGATGATATGACTCAGCCGACGATTTTTCCGGGGGTTCTGGAAGCGATCCGTGAAGCGGAAGACGATGTCCCGCCGAATCACGGTGGAGATGCCCATGGCCAGGCCCGCCCCGGTGCCCACCACGGCGATGAACAGCGTTCCCAGCACAATGCCGCCCACCAGACCGGGCAGATGCTCCAAGGCGAAGGTGGTCAGGGCGGTTTTGGCCGCGATGCCGGGGTAGTTCGCGCGCATATAAAGGCCCACCAGGATGCCGCCCGCGCCGATGGGCGGTATCAGCACGGCACTGACCAGAGCCCCGGTGCGGGCCGCCTTGTCGGACTTGCTGGACATGACGGCCATGGCGTAGGTCTGGGTGGTCAGGACACCCAGAATCAGGGACAGGCAGGCCCCCGTATCGGTTCCCACCCCGCGGGCGAACAGGCTTTTCAGGTTCACCGTGGTGTCGATGGAATCCATCTGGGTCATGAATCCGCCCAGGCCCCCGCAAAGCTGCAGCACGATCACGGCGCAGAAAGCCATGGAGATATACAGCAGCACCACCTTCAAAATTCCCACGCGGCCTGCTCCCTGGGTGCCGCCGCATATCACATACACCGCCATGAACGCCGCGGTGATAACAAGCTCCACCACGATGCCCATATTCGGGAGAACAACGGCCAGCACCGCCGTGCCGGCGATGAGCTGGGAGATGATGTTAATGAACATCCCCACGGAGCTGAGACAGGAGGCGGCCATATCCGCGCCCTCTCCAAATTCCCGGCCCAGGATGCCCGTCAAGGTCATGCACCCAGAGCGGCGCAGGGGCTTTACATACCATAGGCCCAGCACCACGCAGGCAAGACCGCCCCCCAGGGTGAACCACCAGGCGGACAGGCCATAGTTATACGCGAGCTGGGCGGTACCCACAGTGGAGGAGCCTCCCACCAAAGTGCCGATGATAATGCCCGCCACGATGGGGGCGCCATTAACGTTGTCGAAGGTCTGGGGCTTGCTGCCGGAATAAATTGCGATGGCGGCAATGCCCAGAATACTGATAAGAAGGCCGATAGCCTGTGCTGTTGTCAAAACCATAATACTGTCCTACCAAGTTTCCCACGGCATAGTCCGTGTTTGTTTATACTCATCCGATATAAAAAAAGTCTCTGCGTATAATGCTGCACGGCTTTTGCTGTTTTTTTAGGACGCTTGGCAGGAATTGCTGTCAATGCCCTAAAGGCTTTTGCCGCAGCAGGGTATGCTCCTGAAAAAGATCCGCATGAACCAACAGGCAGAAATCCGCCCCCAGGGGAAGCAGCGCCAGCCATATGGCCTTCGTTCCCAGCAGATTACAAAATGCCGTCAGCACAGTACCGCCTCCTAAAAAGCAAAGCACCATGGCGGCATGGGACAGGCAGCGCCGAAGGGCGGCCCGGTCGCGGTGCCGGAGGAGCTTTTCCAGCGATATGCCAATCTGTCGGATATGATTGGTGCAGAATGTCGTCGCCATGGGAACGCCCTCCGCCTGACGGAAGGTGTTATACTGCATGGAGCAGATGAAGTTTATCAGCACCTGCACCACCTGATTCGGCGCGGAAAAGGGAATAAACCCGATGAGAAACAGGGCAACCATCTCCGCCCCAATCAAATAGGTGTCCCACCGCAGCAGCCCCCATTTCTTCACGCGATTGGGGAGAAGCTCCGACACGAAGGCTCCCGCAATATACGCGCTGATGGGAATGAGATAATACAGTCCCCTCGCCCATTGGCCCCTTCCGAAGGCCAGTGACATCAGCAAAACATTTGCCGTCTGCGCGTTGCAGAACACGCCGCCCCGGAGATTATAGGTGTAAGCGCCCATCATTCCCGCGCTGATCATCAAAAGCTCAAAAACACCCTTCCGCTCACACATGAGATACCGGCTGTGTTCCGCGTCGATTATACCGTGAATGGAGTCCATTTGCGAATATACCTTCCTGAGATAAAAGTATATACGCGCCGTTTGTTGGTTGTCAAAATAAAAACAGGGCAACAAAAAACGACGCCCACCGGCTGGGAGGGGAAATTTTCCTCTCCCGCCGGTGAAGCGCCGGCTCCCGGTGGGATACTCCGGCTGTTTTGCAGTCGGCTCCTGTCGGGACGGTTTTCGCTATAGGGGCGGGGCCTTAATGGCTGGCCACACCCGCTCTAAGGTCTGAATAGTGCTGGCAAATTTCCTTCACAGCGGTGAGAAGGGCCTTTTTCAGGTGTCCGTAATACTTTGCTGTGATGGCGTCCAGCAGCGGCTCCGGGCCGCGGTTCAGGTCATAGCCCCGCATCATGGTCGATACGAAGCGTCGGCCAAGGTCGGTGGCCATGGTGCAGTCCACCTCCAGCACAATGCCGGATTCAAAATCCACATTGGCCACCACCACAAGCTGATCATACATCTTCTGGGCGGCGGTGTTGGAGGGGAGCTTGGCATAGCCTGACAGCAGGACTTGCCCTGTAGGTCGTGTCATGGCCGGAGGATTACTCCTTCACCATGCAGCCCACGTTTTCGGGGATGATGAGCTTCGCGCCGGTCTTGGCCTGCACCTCCTCCACGGTGACGCCGGGGGCGACCTCAAACAGCTTGAGGCCCTCAGGCAGCACATGGAAGCAGCCCATCTCGGTGACGATGTAGTCGATGCAGTGATAGCCGGTCAGGGGCATAGAGGTCTTCTCCACGATCTTGGGGTTGCCGGCCTTGTCGGTCTGGGTGGTCATGACGATAGTGATCTTGGAGCCAGTCACCAGATCCATGGCGCCGCCCATACCGGCGGCGGTCTTGCCGGGGATCATCCAGTTGGCCAGGTTGCCCTCCGCGTCCACCTCATAGGCACCCAGGACGGTAGCGTCCACATGGCCGCCGCGGATGAAGCCGAAGGATCGGAAGCTGTCGAAGCAGGCGCCGCCGGTGCGGAGCATGGAGGCCTTGCCGCCAGCGTCCACCACGTTGGGATCCACCTCGTCGCCCTCCTTGGGAGCGCCGGTCAGGCCCACAACACCGTTCTCGGAATCCACCCAGACATCCACGCCCTCAGGCAGGTAGTCCAGGCACTTGGTGGGCATACCAATGCCCAGGTTCACCACGTCGCCGTCCTGGAAGAAACGGGCGGTGCGGTAAGCGATCAAATCTTTTCCAGTAAGAGCCATTTCGATTCCCTCCTTACGCTTCCGTCAGGGTGCGGCCCTGAACGACGGCATCCACCACAAAGCCCGGCGTCATGATCTCGTCGGGGCCAAGCTCGCCAATCTCCACGATCTGCTCCGCCTCCACGATAACGTGGTCGGCGGCGGTGGCAAAGCACTCGTTAAAGTTGCGGGAGGTGCGGCGATAGACCACATTGCCCATCTTGTCCGCCTTGTAGGCGTGGACAAGGCACACGTCGCCGTGCAGGGGCTTTTCAAGAATGTAGCGCTTCTTGGTGGGGTCGGGAACGATCTCGCCCTCCAGGAATTTGTACTCGCCCTTCTCTTCGTCCCATTCCAGAACCTGCTTGCCGTCCATCATGGGGGTATACAGGCCAGTGGGGGTCAGCACGCCGCCGATACCGGCGCCGCCGGCACGAACCTTCTCGCACAGAGAACCCTGAGGCACGAAGGTCAGGTCGATCTCTCCGGCCACCACCTTGGCAACGGTCTCGGAGTTGTTGCCGATGTGGGAGCAGGTGATTTTCTTGATGGCGTCGGCGCGGACAAGCTTGCCGATGCCGCGGCCAGGCACGCTGGTGTTGTTGGAGATAACGCTCAGATCCCCGATGCCGGCGTCCAGAAGGCCCTCGATCAGAACCTCAGGCACGCCCACGTTCACGAAGCCGGGGAGCAGGACTGTCATGCCGGAGAAGCAATACTTTTTGATCGCTTCCTCAACGGACATAACCTTTGAAGTAGCCATTGGAAATCATCCTTTCTGAAAAAATTTATAATAAACGAAACAATAATATTATATAGTGTTGTTCGAGGAATGTCAAATCCCTTTGTAAAACTTGTTATACCGGGTCGTCCATGAATTTCTGCGCCAGACGGAATACTTCAAATAGCTGCTTGTCCCGCTTGGCCTTCAGGGCGTCGATATCCTGGCCGGTATAGTCGTAGAAGCCCTTGCCGGTCTTGATGCCAAGGTTTCCCTCCTCCACCAGCTTTTCCAGTGTCTTGGGCATTTCGTCCCCATGCTCCGGCATGGTATAGCTGTGGTTGCGATAGTTGTTGGCCGTCATGTCCAGGCCGCCGAAGTCGGCCCGCTTGAGAAGGCCCAGCACCACGGCGCGGGGGATAAAGCTGGCCTTGGCCGCCAGGTCGATGCTCTCCGCGTCGCAGTAGCCGTTGTCCAGAAGATAGAAGATCTCCCGGTTCAGGCACTGCTGCAAACGGTTCACGATATAGCCCCGGATGAATTTCTTCATGTACACGGCGGTCTTGCCGCATTTTTTCAGCAGCTCCATGATAACGTCCGCCATCTCCTGAGGCGCCTGCTCGCTCTTGACCACCTCCACCAGGGGGATGAGCTGAGGCGGGGCATACCAGTGGGCGATACAGAGCTGGGGCAGAAGGGCCTCCGGCGCGACCTCGAATATATTCAGCGCAGAGGTGTTGGAGGCGATAATGACCTCCGGGCCGACCAGTCCGGCGAGCTGCTCATACAGCGCGGCCTTGGCGTCCCGATTCTCCACGATGGTTTCCTGTATAAAATCAGCCCCGGCTACGGTTTCCTCCACAGTCGCCGCGAAGGAAATGCGGTTATACACCGCGTCCTGCTCCTCAGGCTTTATCAGCCCCTCCTCCACGAAGGTGGCGATGGAGGTCTTCAAGGCAGCCTTGGCCTTCTCCCTGGTCTCCTCCCGGCGGGTCCACATGGTAACGCTGTAGCCGCCCATGGCGTATGTCTGGGCGATGCCAGGCCCCATGGTGCCGGCGCCCAGCACCGCTATTTTTTTGATGTCTCCAATGGTTTTCATCACAAACTCCCTAATTGCCGGGGCCGGAAAAACCGGCCCCGGATTTTGTATGAAAAATATCTTCGTTCCGTTTCATGTAGCTTTCATGTTTCCACAGTATGATGACGGAACAGCACCGCTCCTGCGTCTGTCGGCGCAGTGTCCTTTAATTAAAAGTTGCCCGGCTCCCAGGCCACCAGACGGACGAAGCCGCCGTCGGCCATCTCGCAGCGGAAGGGGAAGGCCGCAATGATCATGCGCTTGCCCGTTACCTCGTCGATGTCGCCGCCCGCGTTCTCCACGGTGCAGACGCCGTGCTGCATATAAATACGATGGCAGGGCTCATAGTCGGGGAACTCCACCGTGGGATCCTTGCCCGTAGCCTTGCGGTAGGCCTTATCCAGCCAGGGCATCTGCTCGGGCAGGGGGTCATGCCACAGAGGCGCGTCGGTGGCGCCCCAGGTGCCGGAAATGCCCTTGATGTGCTTCTCGAAGCAGAGATAGTTGGCCAGATCCGGGCCTTCGCCGGGATAGTAGTTATAGTACTTGTCGTTGTTCTGACGCCAATAGTGATGGAAGCCGGTGTTGATAACGACCCAGTCGTTCTCCCGGATCTCCAGGCCGTCCTTGGCGCAGGCCGCCTCCAGCTCGGCGGGCTTGATCTCGTGCCAGATGTCGCCCATCTTGGCAGGGTCGCCGCCGGCGGCGTTCCACTTCTCCTCGAACTCGTCCCGCAGATAGCGCATATCCACGATGACGCCGGTGCCGATGCAGCGCTCCAGATGGATCTCAGAGAGGTTATAGCCGTTGGCCTCCCGGTCGACCTCTTCCTCATGCAGAACATGGTTGGGGGCGTCCATGTGGGTGCCGGCGTGCAGAGTGCCGGTGTAGGTCATGGTGCGCTTGTGGAAGCGGCCCAGATACTGGCCGCGGGGAAAGACCAGATCCTGACGGGCGCCGGGGAAGGGCCAGAGAGGGGTGTCCACGCCCCAGGGGGCGGACAGATCATAGATTTTGGTCATTTTAGAGTCGTCCAGATAGAACTTGCTCTTGTCCAAAGGCATATAGGCCATAGGTGTGTATCCTCCTAAAACAAAAAAATTTTTTCCTATATTTAAATTTTAAACCTTGGAATTGTACGAAAGTCAAGTTATAATTGTGTTGGGAAAGAAATTTTTAGGAACAAGGGAGGACACGGTATGCGATACAAAATTGGGGACGTTGCCCGAATTTTGGGCATTTCCACCGATCTTCTGCGATATTATGAAAAAAAAGGGGTTGTCACGCCGTACAAAGACGCGCATAATGATTATCGGTACTACGACGCCTGGGACATAAACTTTCTGATGGACTGCCTGTGGTTTAAAAACTTCGGCTTCTCCATCGAGCAGATCGCGGACATGGTGCGTATCCCCTCGGCAGACGATTTGAAGGACATCTTCATCTATAAGGAGGACGAGCTGCGCTCGACCATTCAGCGGTGCCAGATGCTCCTGCGCCGGAGTGAAGAATATCGCGCTCAGCTCGACGCTATTCCCACCCTGCTGGAACAATGCGAAATCTCCGAAAGTCCGGCTATGGTGCGGTTTATTAACCGTGTGGGAAACGAATACCCCACCGGAGAGGGGCTGGAGCGGTTCGCCCGTCAGTGGCTTCGGGCCATGCCGTTCAGCCACCGCTATTTCGAGATTTCCCAGGCCGCCCTGGAGGGCGGAGATGAGATGGACTTTCGCTGGGGCTTCGCCCTGGAGCCGGACTATGTAAAGGAGCTTGACTTCCCCGTGGAGCCGCCCATGGAGACCATCCCGTCCAGCCGGAGCATACACACCTTTTTCCGCAGCCGGGGCAAAAACAATTTTTCCGCGCGGCATCTGGACTACGCTCTGACCTGGGCGGAGGAGCAGGGCCTTAAGGTAGCGGGCGCGGCCCAGGGAACGCTGGCCGCCTCCCTTTTGGAGGAGGACGAGCTGTGCGGCTATTTTGAGTGCTGGATTCCCATAGAAGAGAAAGACAAGGGAGGAATAGGATAATGCACGACCTATCAGAACAGGAACGGCAGGATATGATACAACGGGCCAAGGGGGGCGACCCTCAGGCCAACTATGAGCTGGCTCTCTGGGCCTTGGATCAGGCGGAGGCAGAACCGGAGGAAGAACGCTGGAACCGGCTGGCCGCCAAGTGCCTGGTAAAAGCGGCCCAGGCCGGGTATGCCCCGGCGGTAGAGCATACCGCGCACCTTCTGCACCAGACCGAGTCAGGCGCAGAGGCAGCGCCGGACGCTAACGCTCCGGCGCGTTCCCAAAACGAGGCCCCGGCCAGGCCAGGCCAGACAGCGTCCCGGCCTGCGGAGCAGGATGACGGCAGTGGAGAGGACTTCGACTGGGACGGCTATCAGCAGCCGGAGCGGGAACGCTCCTCCGGCGAGGCCGCCCCCGGCGCCGCCGCCAAGGCCGCCGCGGTCATCGGCATGGCCGGACGGGGACTGAAACATACGTTCCAACGCCTGGGAGCCGGAAAAAGCGGCCAGGAGCCGGAAGAGATAGACAGCCGCCGAGCCAAAGCCGGCGGCGGGAGGACAAAGGGCTTTTTCTCCCGCTGGGGAGACAGCAAATGGAAGCGGGTGGAGATTATCTGTATTGCTGTCTGTGTGCTGCTGGCCCTTCTGATTACCATTATGATCGTCACAGGCCGGAAAAATAAGGCCGCAGAGGAGGATGCCGTCGTCCCCACCCCTGCCATCGTGGAGCAGGAGGAGGAAGAGACCCAGGAGGAGGTAACGACCTCCGACTATCCCAGCGAGGAGGTCAAGGAAGAGATCGCCAACGCCACCCTGAGCATCTATCCCGCAGAGGAGGACTACGTCACGGAGGAGACCACCGCCACCGTCAGCACCAGCAGCGGCCTGAATCTCCGCCGTGGCCCCGGCTCCAGCTACGGGCAGATCATCCTGATGGAGAACGGCGCCAAGCTGGAGGTCTACGCCTACAAAAACGGCTGGGCTTTGGTTCTCTACGACGGCGACACCTGGGGCTGGTGCAGCACGGACTATATCAGCTAACGCTACCGCCGCAGCAAAAACACCCCGCCGGACTAACCCACCAGGTTGTAAAGACAATGCAGGGCGAGGGATTTTGTTCGCTGACGAGGCGCGGCGACGAAGGCGTACCGTGTGTACGTCGAGGAGAATCAGCGCGGCATGGCGGAAAAAGACCCGTCCCGTCCGTAAAAAAGGGGGCCGTATCAATTCTGATACGGCCCATTTGTTAAGATAGGGTTGTGGGATAAAGATATGAGCCGGATCCTCCGGGATCCATTGGATAAGCTGTATCTGCATCATACCTCTGACAAACCGATTTGTAAAGAGCGAAAAAGGTCGAATCCGCACTAGTTTTGTCAGTCAGCCCCCAAATTTTCTCCGACAGCCCTGTTACGGCAGGGCCGCCGGGGCTTTTTTGTCTGGTTTGTCCTTTAGAAGTGAGAAAATCTCAAAAAAATCGGGGATATTGATTGCGAAAGTTCATACTTATGTATTAAAATAGAGGAAAGGGCCGGACGGCCCGGAGCTTGCGAGGTGGAATCATGGAGAGAGCATTTGAAAAGAAATATTCCGTTAAACTGGCCCAAATTGCAGCGGAACACGCCCTGCACGTGGCTTATGCCGCCCCGGATTATGGGGAAAAGCTGGTGGACTCGGTGGATCTGAACCGGCCCGGTATGCAGCTTATGGGCTATTTAAAGCACTTCGACGCCTCCCGTCTGCAGGTGATAGGAAAATCAGAGACCACCCTGATGGAGGATTTTGACCAGCCTCGCCGTCTGGCCGGATTCGAGGCCGTTATGAGCCAGCACGTCCCCGCTGTGATCGTGGCCCACGATCAGCCGGTTCTGCCGGAGTGTCTGGAAATGGCGAAAAAATACCAGGTCAGCGTTCTGACCACAGATCTTGACACCTCGGAGTTTTACGCCCAGCTCATCGGCACCCTGCGCCGCCATCTGGCCCCCAGGGAGACCGTCCATGGCGTTCTGGTGGAGGTACACGGGGAGGGTATGCTGATCACTGGGGACAGCGGCATCGGCAAGTCGGAGACCGCCCTGGAGCTGATAAAGCGGGGCCACCGGCTGATCGCGGACGACGCGGTGGAAATTCTGCGCACCTCCCGCTCCACCCTGGAGGGCCGCGCCCCCGCCATCATCAAACATTTCATGGAGCTGCGGGGCATTGGGGTCATCAACGTCCCCAGCGTGTTCGGCATTGGCGCCGTCCGCGCCTCCTGCCCCATCGACATGGTCATCGCCATGGAGCTTTGGGACAGCAGCAAAAAATACGATCGCCTGGGCCTTGACCGGGAGAATACGGAATACCTGGGCGTGTCCGTGCCGCTGGTGACGATTCCCGTCCATCCTGGACGGAACCTGGCCGTGATTCTGGAGCTGGCCGCCATGACCAACCGGCAGCGAAAAAACGGCTACAACGCCGCCGAGGAGCTGGCCCAGCGGGTAGACAGTCTGGTGGACGCCGGAGAAGATTACTGAAATAAGGACTTTCTATATGGATTATACTGCGTTGATTGCCGATATTCGCGCCGCCCTGCCCGGCCTGGAGCTGCGGGAGGAAGAGCCTATGAGCCGCCACTGCTCCTTCCGCATTGGCGGGCCTGCGGCGGCTATGGCCTTTCCCGCCTCCAGGGAAGAGCTGACCGATCTGTGCGCTCTTTTGCGCCAAAAGGGAGAGCGGCCCCTGGTCATAGGCCGGGGTACCAACCTTCTCCCCCCGGATGAGGGGCTGCGCCGCGTCGTTATAAACACCAGCCAGGGCTTGGGCCATATCGACCAGGAGGGAGATCACCTCACCGCCCAATGCGGGGCCAGTCTCGCCTCTCTCTCCAATGCAGCGGCAGAGGCGGGGCTGACTGGCCTGGAGTTTGCCCACGGTATTCCCGGCACTGTGGGGGGCGGCATTGTGATGAACGCCGGGGCCTACGGCGGAGAGCTGAAGGACGCCGCAGTGCAAACGGAATACCTGGACGAGGAGCTTCGCCTCTGCCAGGCGGAGGGAGCAGCGCAGGAATTATCCTACCGGCACAGCTTTCTTTCCGGGCGGCAGTGCGTCGCCCTGTCTGTGACCTTCGCCCTGGAGCCGGGCGACCGGGAGTCGATTTTCGCCCGCATACGGGAACTGGACGGACGCCGCCGGGAGAGCCAGCCTTTGGATATGCCCTCCGCCGGAAGCACCTTCAAGCGGCCCAAAGAGGGCTATGCCGCCGCTCTGATTGACCAGGCGGGACTGAAGGGCTATGCCGTCGGCGGGGCGCAGGTGTCCACAAAGCACGCCGGATTTGTGGTGAACGCCGGCGGAGCCACCAGCGCCGATGTGCTGCGGCTGATGGAGCATATTCAAAAAACCGTGCTGGCCCAAAGCGGGGTGCTGCTGGAGCCGGAGATTCGGATTCTCCGGGACGAGGAGGCGTGACGGATCATGGAGCTTCTCATCATAACGGGCCTGTCCGGGGCCGGGAAAAGCCGGGCGGCGGACGTGTGCGAGGATCTGGGCTATTACTGCGTGGACAATCTGCCCCCCGCCCTGCTGGGCCGGTTTGCGGCCCTGTGTCTGGCCACCCATGGCCGGTATGAGCGGGTGGCGCTGGTGATGGACGTGCGCAGCGTGGCGGACTATGGGGAGCTGGACAGCGCCCTTCAGGAGCTGGAGGGACTGGACTGCCCCTGCCGTATCCTGTATCTGGAGGCGGCCACCTCCGCCCTGATTCGCCGTTATAAAGAGAGCCGTCGTCCCCATCCCATGGCACAGCCCGGCTGCACCATCCAGCAGGCGGTAGAGCGGGAGCAGGATTTTCTGGCCCCTCTGCGCCAGCGGGCGGATGTGATCCTCAACACCACCGGCCTGTCCCTGAACCGGCTCCAGGGTCGGATACGGGAGGCCCTCCAGCCGGAGACTGTGTATTTCGGGGTGAACGTCTGCTCCTTCGGGTATAAATACGGCATCCCGCCGGAGGCGGATCTGGTCTTCGATGTGCGATGCCTGCCCAATCCCTTCTATGAGGCGGATCTGCGGGATCTGAACGGTCTGGACGGCCCGGTAGCGGACTATGTGCTTCGCAGCGAGAACGCCCAGATGTTTCTGAATAAACTGACGGATCTGCTGGTATTCCTTCTGCCCATGTACCAGCTTGACCGCTCGGAGCTGACGGTCGCGATAGGCTGCACCGGCGGCCACCACCGCAGCGTGGCGATAGCGGCGGCGCTGGCCCAGTCTCTGTCCGGGGAGGGCTGCACGGTGACGGTTTTCCACCGAGATCTGGAGCTGTGAGGCCATGGGCATGAGTCGATATGCGCCTCCCAGCGTGGCGGTCATTGGCGGCGGAACCGGCCTTTCCACCATGCTTCGGGGGCTGAAGCGCAAAACCAGCCGCATCACCGCCATCGTCACTGTCACGGACGACGGGGGCGGAAGCGGCGTTTTGCGCCGGGAGCTTGGTATGCCCCCGCCGGGGGATATTCGAAGCTGTATTCTGTCCCTGGCCAATGTAGAGCCGGCTATGGAGAGCATGATAAGCTACCGCTTTCGGGAGGGGTCTCTGACCGGGCAGAGCCTGGGGAACCTGGTACTGGCCGCCCTGAACGATATGTACCCCACCTTCGACCAGGCGGTGGCCGCCATGGGCCAGGTGCTGGCCATTACCGGCCAGGTGCTGCCCGTCACCAATGAAAATCTTATTTTGCAGGCAGAATTCACCGACGGAGCCGTGATCCGGGGCGAGACCCGCATCACAGACTATAAGCGCAGCACGGACGCGGTGATCCGCCGCATATCCCTCGATCCGGTAAGACCCGCCGCCGTACCGGCAGTGCTGGAAGCCATCCGCCAGGCGGACATGATCGTCCTGGGGCCGGGAAGCCTTTTCACCAGCGTAATACCGAATCTTCTGACTGAGGGTGTAGCAGAGGCGGTATGCGCCTCCTCCGCCGTGAAGGTATATGTGATGAACATTATGACCCAAAATGGGGAGACAGAGCGCTATACCGCAGCCGGTCACGCCAGGGCGCTGTTGGAACACGGCGGACCGGGCCTTTTCGACTATATCCTTCTGAACAGCCGCCCCGTAGACGCAGCCGTTCTGGCCTCCTATGAAAAGGAGGGAGCCGGACAGGTGGAGGTGGACGAGGAGGCACTCCTTCGCCTGGGGGTGGAGCCGATATACGCCCCGGTGGCAAGCTGGGCCGGGGGCCTTGTCCGCCATGACCCGGCGGCGCTGGCAGACGCTCTGATGGGTCTGTATCACGACCGGGCCAAAACCAAAACGGCATCATTTTTTTAATCTGACGGAAAGGAGGAGCGGCCATGACATTTTCCGCTCAGGTGAAAACAGAGCTGTGCAGGGACGGGCTGGGCAAAAAATGCTGCGCGCTGGCGGAGGCTTATGGGGTGCTGCTGTATGCCAACAGCTTCACCGCCTCCCAGGTGCGGGTCATGACAGCGAACGACGCTTTTGCCGCCCGCCTGCCGAAGCTGTTTCGCCGGGCCTTCGGCCTGGAGTTTGACCAGGTTCCCCCGCCGGAAAAAGGGGGCAAGCGTTCCTTCTGCATCACGAATCCCGAAAAGCTGGCTGCTGTTTTTTCCGCCATCGGCTATGATGCAGGAAGGGCCGTGTCCCATCACATTAATCTGCCGGTGGTGGAAAATGACTGCGACCGGGTGGCCTTCCTCCGGGGTGCTTTCCTGGCGGGGGGCAGCGTCACCGATCCCCGGCGGAGCTATCATCTGGAGATGTCCACCAGCCACGCCAGCGTGTGCCGGGAGGTACGCGCTCTGCTGCTGGATATGGACTTTGCGCCCGGAGACGGACGGCGCGGCTCCCATTATCTGACCTATTTCAAGCGCAGCGAGGTAATAGAGGATCTGCTCACCACCATGGGCGCCCCCGTCTGCGCCATGGAGATCATGCAGGCCACGGTGGAAAAGCACATGGCAAACGCCATGAACCGAATCACCAATTGCGACCTGGCCAACACGGACAAAATGGTAACGGCCAACGCCGGACAGATGGCCGCCATCCGATCCATCGAGGCCGGGCCGGGCATCGCCTCTCTGCCCACCGCCCTGCAGGAGACCGCCCTGCTGCGCATTGCAAACCCGGAGTGCAGTCTCGCCGATCTGGCCCAGCTTGCGGATCCCCCGGTGACAAAAAGCTGCATCAGCCACCGTATGCGAAAGCTGACAGAGCTGGCCCAGCGTTTGGCCGAGCCGCCCCAGGAGGAATAATATTATGGCCTTTGTCCATCTTCATGTTCACAGCGAATACAGCCTGCTGGACGGCGCGTGCCGCATCCGCGAAATGGCAGAGTACGCCAAAAGTCTTGGTCAGACGGCATTGGCCATTACCGACCATGGAGTCATGTACGGAGCCGTGGCCTTTTATAAGGCCTGCCAGGCGGCGGACATACAGCCCATTATCGGCTGCGAGGTGTATGTGGCCCCCCGCACCCTGACGGATAAGGAGCATGGCCTGGACAGTAATTATTCCCATCTTATCCTGCTGTGCAAAAACCAGACCGGCTACCACAACCTGTGCGAGCTGGTCAGCCGGGCTTTTGTAGACGGCTTCTATGTGAAGCCCCGCATCGACTGGCCCCTGCTCCATCAGCACGCCGACGGGCTTATATGCCTGTCCGGCTGCGTGGCCGGGGACATCCCGCAAAAGCTGATCGCCGGGGATTATGAGGGAGCCAAGGCCAAAGCCCTGGAGCTAGCGGAGCTTTTCGGCCCGGAGGGATTTTATCTGGAAATCCAGGATCACGGCATCCCGGAGGAGCGACAGGCCGCCCAGGGACTGATCCGCCTCCACCGGGAGACGGGAATCCCCCTCGCCGTCACGAACGACGCGCACTATCTGCGCCGGGAGGACAGCCGCCTCCAGGACGTACTGATGTGCATCCAGATGGGAAAAACCGTAGACGACCCGGATCGTATGCGTTTCAACTCCCAGGAGCTGTATCTCAAAAGCGAGGAGGAAATGCGCGCCCTGTTCCCCGACCTGCCGGAAGCCTATGACAACACAGTGAAAATCGCGGAGCAGTGCCAGTTCGATTTTGAGTTCGGCCACTATCACCTGCCCCGGTTTCAGCTCCCGGAGGGAGAGACGGACGGCTTCGCCTATCTGCAAAAACTGTGCTATGAGGGCCTGGCCCGCCGTTATCCGGGGTACGACGAGGCCCTGACGGAGCGGCTAGAATACGAGCTGGGCGTCATCCGACAAATGGGGTTTGTGGACTACTTCCTCATCGTGTGGGACTTCGTCCGCTTCGCCAAGGGGGAAAACATCCCTGTCGGCCCCGGACGCGGCTCCGCCGCCGGCTCTATCGTCAGTTATACCCTGGGCATCACCGACGTTGACCCCATCAAATATAAGCTTTTCTTCGAGCGGTTTCTGAACCCGGAGCGCGTGACCATGCCGGACATCGACATGGACTTTTGCGTCCGCCGCCGGGGCGAGGTCATTGATTATGTAAACCGAAAATACGGCTCCGACCATGTGGCCCAGATCGTCACCTTCGGTACCATGGCGGCCAGAGCCGCCATACGGGACGTGGGCCGGGCCATGAACATCAGCTATGGCGAGACGGACGCCGTGGCAAAGCAGGTGCCGTCCACCCTGAACATGACCCTGGACGAGGCCCTGCGGCTTTCCAAGCCTCTCAGGGAATACTACGACGGCGATCCCCGGCTCCACGACCTGATCGACACCGCCCGCGCCCTGGAGGGTATGCCCCGGCACGCCTCCACCCATGCCGCCGGGGTGGTCATCTCCGAGCGGCCCCTGACGGACTATGTTCCTCTGGCCCGGAACGACGAGTCCATCGTATGTCAGTTTCCCATGACCACGCTGGAGGAGCTGGGCCTTTTGAAAATGGACTTTCTGGGTCTGCGGAACCTGACGGTTCTGCGGGACGCGGAGGTGCTGGTGCAGCGGACGGAGCCGGACTTTCGGGTGGAGGACATCCCGGAGGACGACCCGGCCACCTTCCAAATGCTCACCGAGGGGAACACCTGCGGGGTGTTTCAGCTTGAATCCACCGGCATGACCGGGGTGTGCGTGGGCCTGAAGCCCAAGAGCATCGAGGACATCACCGCCGTCATCGCCCTCTATCGCCCCGGCCCCATGGATTCCATCCCCCGGTTTTTGGAATGTGCCGTCCATCCGGAGAAAATCGTCTATAAGCACCCTCTGCTCCAGCCCATCCTGGACGTCACCTACGGCTGCATCGTCTATCAGGAGCAGGTCATCGACATCTTCCGCCATCTGGCGGGCTTCTCCCTGGGACAGGCCGACCTGATTCGCCGGGCCATGTCCAAGAAAAAGCACGACGTGATCGACGCGGAGCGAAAGGCGTTCGTCCACGGCGACCCGTCCCGGAATATCCCCGGCTGCGTGGCGAACGGAGTGGACGAGGCCACCGCAAACAGCATCTATGACGAGATTCTTGACTTCGCCTCCTATGCCTTCAACAAGGCCCACGCCGTCAGCTACGCCATTGTGGCCTATCGGACGGCCTGGATGAAGCGCCACTGGCCGCGGGAGTACATGGCGGCTCTGCTCACCAGCGTGCTGGACTCTTCCGGCAAGGTGGCGGAATATATCGCCGAGTGCCGGAACCTGGGCATCGCCCTTCTGCCCCCGGATGTGAACGAATCAGACGCAGACTTCACCGTGGTCGGGGGAAATATCCGCTTCGGCCTTGCGGCGGTAAAGGGAGTGGGACGAGGCTTCGTCACCGAGCTGATGGCCCAGCGGGACGCGGACGGACCGTTTACCGCCTTTGACGATTTCTGCCGCCGAATGTACGGCAAGGAACTGAACCGCCGTCCGGTGGAGAGTCTCATCCGGGCCGGGGCCTTCGACTCCATGGGCTATAAGCGCCGCGCCCTGCTGACCGTGCTGGACAGCGTGCTGGACGGGGTGAACCGGGCGGGGCGCAGCAACGTGGCGGGCCAGATGGATATGTTTTCCATGGCGGACGCAGACCCAGAGCCGCCTTTGGCTCTGCCGGATGTGGAGGAATTTACCCCCCAGGAGCGGATGGCCATGGAGAAGGAATACACGGGCCTGTATCTGACCGGCCACCCCATGGACGACTACCGCAGGGACGCCCAGCGGCTGGGAGCCGTGGCCATCGGTTCCATTCTGGAAGCATTCGCCGGACATGAGGAGACTCCCACCTTCCAGGACGGTCAGACCGTCAGCGTGGCCGGAATCGTCCAGACTGCCCGCACCCGCACCACGAAAAACAACACCCTGATGAGCTATGTCACCCTGGAGGACGACACCGGCTCCATGGAGCTGCTGGCCTTCCAGCGGGTACTGGATCAGTCCGCCGGGTATCTCACGGAAAACAGCGCCGTATACTGCACGGGCCGTATCTCCGTTCGGGATGAAAAGGAACCGCAGCTTATGCTGGATATGGCCCTGCCGCTGAAGGGCCTGACGCCGGAGACGGTGGCCCAATACCGCCGCCCGGCCCGTCAGGAGAGGACTCCCGTCCAGGAGGAGCTGCCCCGGCGCCAGACCCTGTGGGTAAAGCTCCCGGCGCGGGACGAGAAGGCCCTCCACCGCATTGAGCTGGTGCTGACCATGTTCCCCGGCACGGATCCCATGGTCATCTATTTTGCGGACACAAAAAAGCGTCTGGGAGCCAGATGTCTGATTCATCCCGCCCTGGTGGAGGAAATGCAGGAGCGCTTTGGCGCGGAGAATGTCGTGGTAAAATAACGACGGAGTCATGAAACCATATAACGACCAATTTTATAAAGATCGAAAATTGCAAGTGCAAGTTGAACACATCCGCGAAAAGCTTCAATAGAGT
>JAJQCH010000131.1:8123-23947 GCA_021202795.1 Oscillospiraceae bacterium | reverse complement strand
GGATTCAATTGCTATGGATTTTTTAGGTGTTCAACTTCATTTTACAATCGACCTAGAGAATTTATATTATTTGGTCACATAAACCAGCAGACCGGAGGATACAACGTCGGCATAGTCTGAGGCGGAGACGGCTATGTACTGCCATGTACCGTCTATTTTGGTCAGGAGAAGCCAGTCGCCGTCGGTATCATCGCCCCAGTGGGCGCTGTCATCGCTGGTAAAGGCAGTCTTTGTTCCGTCCTGCTCCCAGTACCAGGTTTCATCCTCCTTGACCGCTCCAAGCCAGGCGCAGGAAACACTCATCCCGTCCAACTGCGCGGTCAGGCTTTCAAAATCGTCATCATCGGACAGAACGGCCAGTGCCTTCCCGGCGCTTTCTGCTTCAGCCTTCGCGTCCTCCCAGCCCAGGCTGCTGACCGTCACCGTATAGGCCGCCGTCGGCGCCGAGGTAACGCTGGCCGCCGCTGTAGCCGTGGGTGTGGGCGTGGGCGTAGCTGTTGCCTCCGCCGTGGCAGTGGCGGCAGCGGTGGCTGTGGCTGTCGGGGCAGTGGTAGACAAAAGCGAGGTAGAGATAAAGCCAGTCTGCCCATTATACTCGACCCGGCTCCATCCGCCGGAAATGCCGGTGCGGGTCAGGGCCGTGCCAGCCGTCACCGTGCCAAGAATACTGTAGTCAGTACCGGGGCCGCTTCGGACGTTGGTAATGCTATAGGTGACATATACCGTGTCGCTGACCTCCGTTACGGTATAGCCGGAGCCAGAGCCAGAGCTGCTTGAACTGCCGGAGCTTCCAGAGCTGCCGGAACTGCCGCTGGAGCCGGATCCGCTGCCGCTGCCGGAACCAGAGCTGCTGCCGCCGGTGGCCGCAGGAGTCGCGGTGGCAGCGACAAGCGCCCCTGAGGCGGCGGTGCCGCCGCTCTGCTCCTCTTCCTCCTCGTCCGCGTCTGCGGCCACTGTGGGAACAGGGCTGGCCGTAGCGGTAGCGGTGGGGGCAGGGGTAATGGTAATCGGCGTGACCGTCGGCTCCGCTGTTGCCGGGGAGGTGGCGAAGCTCTCGGAGGTTTCCTGAAGGCCCCCGTCTCCATTGCCGCCAAACACCAACACCAGCACCACGATCAGCAGAGCAGCGGCCCCGATTACGGACAGCACAGGCCCCAAAAGACTCCTTTTTTCCTTTCGCTGGGCAGCCGGCGCCATGGACGGCTCCCGCTTGGACCGGCGCGTATTCTCAAAATCCTTTTGAACCGTATACTGCCGCTTGACATTGGCGGCGGCCCGTTCCTCCTGGGATTGCGCCAGCTCCTCCTGCATGGGAAGCCCGGCGGCGGCAGCCTCCATCTCCTCCTCCCAGAGGGCGGTCTCATGGCTCAGGTCATCCAGATCCTTCGTCCAGTCCATCTCCCCCTCCGGGGCGATTTCCTCGTTCAGGTTCGTCTCCTCCGGGATGGAGTCCGACTGGATGTCTTCCTCCACAGGCTCAGCTTCCTCGATTGCCGCTTCCTCTGTAATTTCGGGTTCTTCGGTCGCCGTCTCCTCCACAAGTTTGGGTTCCTCGGTCGAGACCTCTTCTTCAGAAGCTGGTTCCTCGATCACTGCCTCCTCTTCAGGGGCAAATTCCTCGGTCGCTGTCTCCTCAGCCTGGACCGCTTCTTTCACCGTTTCCACAGCGGCGGCAGCGCCGACAGCGCCGGCCAGGGAGGGAAGTGCCTCATCCGTATCGCCGAGGGCGGTCAACAGCTCTCTTGCGGTGAGATAGCGACTCTCCGCATCATAGGACAGCGCCTTTTCCAGCACGCTCCAAAGAGGATCGCTGACGCTTTGGGGTCGGGGAACCGACTCTCCCTTCATCCGGCGGCGAAGCGCGTCGGAGCGATCCTTTTCCGTCGGATTCTCCGGCTGGAAGGGCAGACGGCCCGCGTTGCATCCGGCATAAACCAGCAGCGCCACGGCATAAACATCTCCGGCGGCAGACGCGATATTGTCCCAGAAATATTCCGGGGCCACATATTCCACCTGATCTGCCGTGCGCCCAGCCGCCGCGCTGTGGTCAGCATCGCCCAGGACGGCCTTGCTCTCCCAGTCCAGACGGACATTGCCGGGCCATACGCCGCCATGAAAGCTCTCCGGCTCTTCCGGCAACTGCGCGCACAGCTCCCGGCCCATTTTGACAGCCTGATCCGGGGTCATGCCTGCCAAACTCTCCGCCAATGTCCCCCCAGGCTCCAGCCCAGTATCGATCATATCTATTACCCCACGATCTGCCAGATTTTATAAAAGTTACAAATTGGTTACGATATAAAAACAATTTATCACAAAAGTTACACGCTGTCAACCACCTATTCCTTAAAATATATATAAAATTTTCGCGCCGCCCCAAAGGACAGCGCGAGCAAATGTTTTTCAAATAATCTCTAACGAATTAGCTTTCAAAGAATTTCCGATGAATGGCCGCCACAGCCCGGTCGGCGCTGGCCGCGTCTATGACGCAGGAGATCTTAATCTCGCTGGTGGAAATCATCTGGATGTTGATATGCTCGTCGTTCAGCGCCTCAAACACCAGAGTGGCAAGGCCCACGGAGGACATCATGCCAGCCCCCACCACGCTGACCTTGGCGATGCTCTTATCCACGGAGACGTGTGGATAGGCGGACAGAGCCGCCTGGGCCGCCTCCACATCCTGGTCGGCCACCACAAAGCTCATGTCGTTGGCCCCGTTCCGGCTGTTGGCCTGAATGATCATGTCCACATTCACCCCGGCCTTGGACACGGCGTTCAGTACCCGGAAGGCCCGACCGGGCTTATCCTCCAGCTGCATGACCGTGATGCGGGCCACCTTCTCGTCCTTGGCGATGCCGGTAATCTTCATTTCTTCCATATGTTTGACAACCTCCTTAACCTTTGTGCCGGGCGCTCTCACCAGAGAGGAGAGCACCTCCAATTCCACTCCGTAGCGCTTAGCCATCTCCACCGAGCGGTTCATCAGTACCTGGGCGCCCATAGAGGCCAGCTCCAGCATTTCATCGTATGTGATCTCCTCCAGCTTGCGGGCGTCGGGAACCTTGCGGGGGTCGGTGGTATAGACGCCCTCCACGTCCGTGTAGATCTGGCAGCAGTCCGCGTGGAGCGCCGCCGCCAGGGCCACCGCCGTGGTATCGCTGCCGCCCCGGCCCAGCGTGGTATAATCGTCATACTTATTCACGCCCTGGAAGCCTGTCACCAATACAATGCGGTGAGCATCCAGCTCCCGGCGGAGTCGTTCCGTGTCCACCCTTCGAATACGGGCGCTGCCATAGGCCGCGTCGGTGCGGACGCCCACCTGCCAGCCGGTCAGGGACACCACCGGCAGGCCCATGCTCTCCAGGCACATGGCCATCAGGGCCACGGACTGCTGCTCCCCGGTGGTCAGAAGCATATCCAGCTCCCGCTTGGAGGGGTTTCTGTTCAGCTCCGCCGCCTTTTCCAGCAGATCGTCCGTCGTGTCCCCCTGGGCGGAAAGCACCACCACCACATCGTTTCCATACAGAAACGATTCCGCGATAATTCCCGCCACATTGCGGATCCGCTGGGCGTTCGCCACAGAGGAGCCGCCAAATTTCTGCACAATCAGCATACATCAGTCTCCCTATAAATAATCAGTCTTCAATAACCTTCCGCTTACAGTATATGCCCTTACGCCAGGACGCGGTATACAGACCGCGCCTCCACGGCGCCAAGGCTGGCCTCCAGCTCGTCTCTGGTCATGGGGGCGGTGATGAAGCCACACTCCCGGCTGGCCCCGTATACAGGCGCGGCCTGGGGGAACTGTGCCAGCAGCAGCTCCGGCCCTGCGCCGGTACGCACAAACCAGGGCGATGACAGCAACCGCTCCGGGGCTACCTTTCCCCCCGGCTGGCCAAGGCTCATGGTTTTTCCGCCGTTCAAATGCACCGCCGCATCCAGAATATCCGCGCAGACGGCGCTGGCGGTAGGCCGTTTCCCCGCTCCGGGGCCGTACAGCACGACCTCGCCCACGGCGCTGCCATGGATAACGCAGGCGTTCATCACCCCGCTGACTCCAGCCAGCATATGCTCCATAGGCACCAGATGGGGCGCTACAAAGGCCATACAGCCGTCCTCCGCCGAGACGGCCCGGCCCAGGAGCTTGATGGTATAGCCCAAGGCATGGGCCAGCTCCAGATCCGCCGCCGTCACCCCGGTAATTCCCTGGGTGGGGACATCTTGAGGATTCAGATTTTTCCCAAAGGCCAGATCCGCCAGAATGGTGATCTTCCGGCCCGCGTCATGGCCCTCCACGTCCGCAGTGGGGTCGGCCTCCGCGTAGCCCAGGGCCTGGGCGTCCTTCAGGGCCTCCCCGAAGCTCTGCCCCTGGGCGTCCATAGCCGTCAGAATATAATTGGTGGTGCCGTTCAAAATACCGAATACCTGCTCAATGCGGTTGGCCGCAAGGCATTGATACAGGGGCCGCAGGATGGGGATTCCCCCGCCCACGCTGCCCTCAAAGAGGTAGCTTGCCCCATGAGCCTTAGCCAGCGCCTCTAACTCCAAACCATGGGCGGCCACCAGCTCCTTGTTGCTGGTGACGACGCTTTTGCCTGCCAGCAGCGCCCGGCGGGAGTACTCATAGGCCGCGCCTGTGCCGCCCATGACCTCCGCCACGATGGCCACCTCCGGGTCGTTTTCAATGACGGCGAAGTCCCGCACCATTTTCCCCTCATAGGGGTCGCCCGGAAAATCCCTGCGCACCAGGATATACCCAAGCTCCAGCTCCTGTCCCGCCAGGGCGGACATCTTTTCCCGCCCTTCAGCCATGACCTCCGCTACGCCCCGGCCCACCGTGCCGTAGCCAAGGATCGCATATTTTATCATTCCTCTGTCTCTCCTTCTCTGGTTGTTCTTTCTCTTTACCCCGCCACAACGGCGGCGCTGATGACGCCTTCTGTTTCCTCCAGACGGGACAACAGGGTCTCCGTGGTGATTTCCATATCCGCCGTGTCCGCCGTGACTGTGACAGGGGCGGCCCCGTTGGTGGGAATCCCCTGATTGATGGTCAGAATATTGGCCCCCGTATCCGCGAACAGGCTCAGCACCTCGCTGAGGACGCCCATCTGGTGGCGAAGCATAATCTGAAAGGTTACAATGCGCCCCGCGCCTACGCTCTGAAAGGGCATGATCGCGTTTTTATATTTATAATAGGCGGAGCGGGATATGCCCACCCGCTCGGCGGCCTCCGCCACCGTTTGGGCCTGGCCGGTATCCAGCAGCTCCCTGGCCTGGGTCACGCGAATAAAAACCTCCGGCAATGCGTCTCCGCTCACCAGGTAATATCTGGTTCGCTCTTGCTCTGACACAGAATGTCCCCCTTACAAAGTCATTTGTCCGTGCGTGGTGAATCTTACCACGTTTGCCGCTAAGATGCAAGTCTTTTTTTCCATCTTCTGTATTTTATGTGGATTTTCCAGTTCCTGACAGTCTCTTTTTCTTTCCCTATTGCAATTCTGCCCGCAATAAAATATAATAATATCAACATATCTTAATTTGTGGCATACCTTATAAACGCTTTCCTAGGAAGGAGCATACGCACATGAGAACGAATTATCAATCCCAGTATAACGCCAAAAAGGGTACGGTTCAGGATTGCCTGGACGTGATTCAGTCCGGGGACGTAGTGGCCTTCGCCGCCGCCTGCAACGCCCCGGTGGAGATGCTGGATAATATGCACACCATCGCAGACCGAGTCACGGGCGTGAAGTGCATCAAGGGCCACGAAGGCATCTATCCCTTCGTCACCATGGACGGAATGGACGGACGCATCAACACAGGCTCCTTCTTCTTCGGCAGAGACCTGTCCAACGGCATGAAAAACGGCAACACCAGCTTCATCCCGGCGGATATGTGCGACTACTCCACCTTCACCAACGGTCACTTCCCGTGCAACGTGTTCGCCGCTGCCGCCACCCCCATGGACGAAAACGGCAATATGCAGGTGGGCCTGTGCATGATGTACGAGGACGCAGCCTACGCCAGCGCGGACAAGATTATCCTGGAGGTAAACCCCAATCTGCCCCGCGTCCGCGGCGGGCTGGAGATAAACATTAACGACGTCACCCGTCTGCTGGAGGCGGATTACCCCATTAACGTGGTGCCGGACACGGAACCCTCCCCGGAGGAGATTCTGGTGGCAAAAAACGTCCGCTCCCTGATGAAGGACGGGGACTGCATCCAGCTCGGCATCGGCTCCCTGCCAAACGCCATCGCCAATGAGATGATGGATCTCAAGGATCTGGGCCTGCACACGGAAATGGCCACCAGCACCATGGGCAAGCTGATTCGGGCCGGGGTCATCACCGGGGCGCGAAAAAACTTCAAGCAGGGCCAGCATCTATTCATTTTCGCCGGCGGCACCCCGGAGCTGTACCAGACCCTGAGCGAGAACCCATCCTGCCGCATTGTCCCCGCCGTATACGGGGCCGACCCCACCATCATTATGAAAAACGACAACATGGTCTCCATCAACACCTGCATCGAGATGGATCTGACCGGCCAGATCTGCTCGGAGAGCATCGGCCCCAGGGTCATATCCGGCTCCGGCGGTGCTCTTGATTATGTCTATGGGGCCCTTCACGCGCCAGGAGGCCGGAGCATCATGGCTTTCACCTCCAAAACGAAAAAGGGCGTGTCCAAAATCGTGGCTATGCTCTCCCCCGGCGCAGGCGTCACCATCCCCCGCAACTACGCGGACTTTATCGTGACGGAATACGGCGTGGCCCCGCTCCGGGGCCGTTCTCTGGAGGAGCGCGCCCGCGCCCTGATTGCCGTCGCCCACCCCGACTGCCGGGATGAGCTGACCTATCAGGCAAGGAAGCTGTACTATATTTAACCCCTGAGGGGTACCAGGCCGCTGCCCCATTTTATCCCAGGAATATCTGCACCTGATAACTCCAGCGCAGGACGGCGGTGATGACGACCTGCTCCACAGTAAAGGATGGGGCGGCGCAGTATTCCGCCTCAGCTATGCGGCGCAGGCGCTTTTCCGTGTCGGCCCGCGACGCCTCGGCGCAGGAGGCGCAGAGGTAGTCCCCCGCCGGCAGTGTTTTCAGCCCCGCCGTGTCCCCGTGGCGGGTACACACTGCAAACAGGCGGGAAACGCCGTTTTCCGTATAGACTCCGGCCACATCCTCAAAAGCAAATTCCTCCCGCCGATCAGGGCCGAGCTGTGCATAGAAATGCCGCTGATAGCTCCAAAGATTTTCCAGCGTCGGCTGCTCCAGTTTGTCCGACAGGAGTACGACCCGCTCCGGCAGACGCCGGACGACAGCCTCATCCCCCCCTGCTCTCCGCCCATCAGCTTCGTCTCATAGCTCTGCCTAGCCAGTTGAATTTTCGCCTTGCTGTATTCCAGCGAGGCGATTTTTTCATCCGCCCGCCTCTCCGCCTCCTCCAGAAAGGCTTATGATTTGTTCCAGGCTCTCATATGCCAGTACCCGGCGTATTTCCCGCAGGGGCAGATCCATTTGCTGCAAGGCCCGGACGGTTTTCAGGCGAACGACGTCCCGCTCCGTATAATAGCGATAGCCCGTCCATTCATCCCGGCGGCTGGGCCGCACCAGGCCGACACGATCATAATGGCGCAGCGTCTCGCTGGTAACTCCCGCCAGCGACAAGCGCTGGACGGACTACATCGGCACCAAGACGGACGCCAGCTACCGCCTCATACGTCTCCAGGTGCCTGATGAACAGCTAAAGGCCCTGACCGTCGCCACCACCAACGAGAACATCATCCTCACCTCTCTGACCGTGGAGGGGTCTGTCACCCTGACCGCCAACGGGGGCGACATTCTGCGGGACACCCTGGACGCCCTCCGGGTGAGCCTAAACGCCAAAAACGGCAGCATATCCGGCTCCCTGGCCGGAGCCTACGAGGAGTACGCCATCGCCTGCTCCATCAAAAAAGGAGACAGTACTGACAGGTGTTTCTTGTTTTTCACGGACAACTGCTGTAAAATAATATAGCTTACCCATAGCAAAACGGGGTAGCTTTTCTTTAAAACTATGATGTATGTTGCGGGAGAACAGTATGAATAAACAGCCTGAAATCACAAGAGAAAAAATAATCGACAATATAAATACGCAGATTACATTTCAGTCTGCGATAAAAATAAACTTTTTCAAAGGAGTGCAAAAATCATGGAATTGGTGGAGGGCATACTGAAGCGAAGAAGTATCCGACGCTATACGGATCAGCATATAACGGACGAAGAGCTTCACACGATCCTAAGAGCGGGGATGACCGGGCCGACCTGCGCAAACACACGCGACTGGAGTTTTCTGGTTGTCCGCAACAGGGACACGCTGAACAGGATGGCGGATGCCAACGGCATACCCGCAGAGCCTCTCCGTGGGTGCGATGTAGGTATTCTTGTCCTGGGCGACCTGGAGCGCGCTTTCCCTCCCGCAAAGGATTACTGGGTAATCAACGGTTCCATCGCAGCCCAGAATATGATCCTCGCAGCCGAAGGGCTTGGAATCGGCTCCGTCTGGCTTGGCACATGGCCGCAAATGGACAGAGTGGAGAACCAGAGAAAACTGTTCTCCCTGCCGGAAACCGTCATCCCTCATTCTGTAATCGCTTTCGGTTATCCGGCGGAAGAAAAAGCCGGCGAACATCCCGACTATGAAGAAAGCCGGGTGCATTTCGAGAAATGGTGATACGCCGACAATCATCAGAGGAACCTGAGACTGTTTTTATCTACAAGCAAATAAAAGTCCGGCAGGTCGCCACCATTTTCGTGACGACCTGCCGTTTTTATATTTCCCGATCGGGATGATGCACTTTCTGTTTCGTTTCGGTTTAGATTTTTTGCGGATAATGGTGCTTGTATAAATGTGCTTATACCATGGGCGACAGCACGGCGCGGGAAATCAGGGAGGCAATAAGCTCCGGCGGCTCCCGCGTGTCCTTGTTCAGCCACTGGCGGATAACGGCGAAGCTGCCGTTGATGACCAGGCAGGAGACGTAGTCCCGCTCCGTGTCGGACAGCCTTGGCTCCTGGCTCCGAAAGACGGATTGCTGCACCAGCGGCAGGGAAAACAGCCGCTCCGGGAAGGAGGGGTCTACGTTGTTGTTTATCAAAAGCCTGGCCATTTCCAAATGCTCCTCCAGATACTGACACACCCGACAAAGGCATTGAACGCCATCCGTTTCCCCCTGGAGGATCTCCAGGAGACATCGGATCATGTCGTCCTCCATCTCCTGAAGCAGGTCGAACTGGCTGCTGTAATATCTGTAAAAGGTGGAGCGGTTCAGGCCCGCCCGCTCGCACAGATCCCGGATGGAGATCTTGTGGATGCTGGTCTCTTTCAGCATATTTACCATCGCGTCGCTTAAAAGCCGCTTTGTCAGCATTATGCGCTGATTTACTCTTTCCGCCATAAAAAAGCCTCCGTCATTTTTCCCCGAATCGGATGCTAATGCAACATTTTGAGCGATGGGTGTTGCTTTTGGAACAATTCATCTGCATCAGTTGGTTGCAATTCCAACAGGTGTTTATTATATTATAATTATAGGAGTATGTCAACTGGCCGTCGAAACAGGAGGTATTCGATGAAAAAGACCGCGGCGTTCATTGTGAGAAGGCGATACATGGTGCTGGGGATCGTGGTGATCCTGACACTGCTGTGTACCTCCCTGGCCACAAAGGTAGAAATCAATTCCGACATGACGAAATATCTGGCCGACGATTCCTCCATGAAGATCGGCATGGACATCATGGAGGAGGAATTTGAGGATATAGAGGAGAGCCAGACCATCCGGGTCATGGCCCAGGGCCTGGACGAGGCGGAAAAGCAGACCCTGCTGGAGGCCCTGGAGGCACTGCCCTATGTGTCCTCTGTGGATCACGATGAAAGCGAGGACTACAATTCCGGGGACTATTCGCTCTTTGTCATCAACACGGAGTATGAATATGGCTCGGAGGAGGAGACGGCCATCGAGGCCGCCCTGGACGAGGACTTCGGGGACTATGATCTGACCTGGCAGAACGACGACGACAGCGCCATGAGCCTGAAGCCGTGGATCATAGCGGTGGCCGTGGCGTTTCTGCTGATCGTCATGCTGGCCATGTGCGAGAGCTGGATAGCGCCGTTTCTGTTTTTGGCAGCCGTCGGTCTGGCGGTGCTGATCAATGCGGGGACGAATATTATCCTCGGCAGCGTCTCCAATATCACCAACTCCATCGCCGCCATATTGCAGCTCGTGCTGTCCATGGACTATTCCATCATCCTAATGAACCGCTACCGGCAGGAGCAGGCCCTCTGTGCAGACAAGGAAACGGCCATGACCAGGGCCCTGACCCACGCCTTTTCCTCCATCACCAGCAGCTCCCTGACCACCATCGTGGGCTTGCTGGCCCTGGTGTTCATGAGCTTTAAGATCGGCAGAGACCTGGGCCTTGTACTTGCCAAGGGCGTACTGATCAGCCTTCTTTGCATTTTCACGGCCCTGCCCGGCATGGTGCTGGCCTGCGATGGGCTTATCAAAAAAACGGCGAAGAAGACCCTGTCCCCGCCCATGGGGGGCCTGGCCCGCTTCAGCTATCGCTTCCGCTACGGTCTGGCGGCGGCGTTCCTCGTCCTGTTCGTGGGCGCATATTTCGCCCAGCAGAACACGGAGACCGCCTATACCCTGGAGAGCGTGGACGAAATCGCAGATATATTCCCCAGCGAAAGCACCCTGGTGCTGGTCTATGAAAACCAGGACGAAGACGCCGTCGCCCTCCTGGCGGAGGAGCTGGCAGAAAACGACAGCGTCACCCAGGTGCTGGGCTATCCCAATCTGCTGGGGAAGGAATACACCGCCCCGGAGCTTCTGGACGCCATGGACGATCTGAGCGATACCTTCGGCATGGAGACGGACATGGATATGGACGAGACCATGCTGGGGCTGATATACTATATGTACTATGACGGCGACGTGGGAACGCTGGACATGGAGAGCTTTCTCACCTTCCTGTCGGAGGAGGTACTGGAGGGCGACAGCTTCGGGGATATGATAGACGAGGAGCTATCCGCCCAGGGGGAGAAGCTGGCCCTTTTTGCCAGTTCAGAGGAGCTGACCCGCTCCATGACCGTTCAGGAGTTGGCAGACTTCCTGGACATGGACACGGACACCGTGGAGAGCCTGCTGCTGTATTATTACACCCAGCACGGCGGCGCGGAGACCGGCAGCATGACTCTGAAGACCTTCGCGGACTTCGTGGTGGACGAGGTAGCCGCAGACCCGGATTACAGCGAGCTGTTTGACGCCGATACCCTGTCGGAGCTGGAGTAGCTTCAAGCCTATACGGACGCGGACACCGTCACTGCGGGCCTGTCCTATACCGCCATGGCGGACGCCCTGGGCCTGGACAGCAGCGCGACCCGGCTGCTGTATGTCTATTACTTCGCCACTCAGGGGGGCTATACCCCCGGCTCCATGACCATCAGCGAGTTTGTACGCTTCGTCCGGGAGGACGTGCTGACGGATTCTGCGTTTTCCTCCTATTTCGACAGCGACACCGCCGCCCAGTTGGAGACGTTGGCCCTCTATACAGATGAGGATGAGATAACCCGGCAGTATACCGCCACGGAGCTTGCCTCGATCCTTGGGATGGAGGAGAGCCTTGTCCAGACCGTGTATGCCTTATATACCGCCGGAGACGTGAGCGACAAGACCATGACCCTGGGGGATTTCACGGGCTATCTGACATCGGGCGTGCTGGAAAGCTCCCTCCTGTCCGGGTCGGTGGATGAAACCACGGCGGCGCAGCTATCCTCCCTCAGTGCTTTGATTCAGGCCGCCGCCGACGGCCAGGCGCTGACTGCCTCAGATCTGGCGGCGCTTTTGGGCCTGGATGCGACTACGGCGGCCCAGCTTCTCTCCCTGTACGCTATGGAGCAGGTGAGCGACGAGGATATTGCGAATACTGCCCTGACCGTGACGGAATTTGCCGCCTTTCTGACGGAAAGCGTGCTGACAAATGAGAGCTACGCCTCCCAATTCAGCGCGGAGGAGGCCGCTCAGATACAGAGTCTTTACGCACTGCTCCAGGCGGGAACCTCCGGCCAGGCATATACGGCGGCGGAGCTGGCCGCCCTGACCGGCATGGAGGAAACCGTGGTAAGCCAGCTTCTGTACGCCTCCGCCAGCGGAGAGACACAGGATACGGAGACTGCCACGGACGTGGAGACTGAAACCACAGATACCGCCACGGATACGGAGTCCGAGACCACAGAAGCCAGCGCTGACACGGAGAACGAGACCACAGAAACTGCCACGGATACGGAGTCTGAGACCGAAGAAGCCGCCGCAAACGAGGAGGCCGAGACCGAAGCCACAGAAACCAGCACGGACGAGAACACTGAGACCACAGACACCGCCACCGACGAAGAAACTGAAACTACAGAGCCGGCCATGACCCTGCCGGATTTTCTGGCCCTTGTGGTGGAAAGCTTCTCCGATATGCTGGATGAGGAGACGCTGACCCAACTGACCCAGATACAGACGCTGATAGGCCTGGCCCAGTCCGGGCAGGCGCTGAACGGGGAGGCCCTGGCCCAGACCTTCAGCATGGAATCCGCCCAGGTGGATCAGCTCCTGCGGCTGTACCTGACCCAGGGGGAGCAGACCGCCGCCCTGGCCGATTTCACCGCCTGGCTGACGGATGATCTTCTGCAAGATGAATCCTACGCCGCCCTGTTCGATGAAAGCGCCGCCGCGCAGCTTACCCAGATGAACCAGCTTGTTCAGCTTGCCGCCAGCGGCGCGGCCCTGACCCCCGCCTCCATGGCACAGGCCCTGGGTCTGGAGGAGGAGACCGCCGCCCTGGTGTTCCAGCTCTATTATGGCCAGTCGGACAGTACCATGTCCCTCTCGGAATTTGTGGATTACCTGCTGAACGACCTGGCCCAGAACCCCCTGACCGCCACCTATTTTGACAGCGACACGCTGGCCCAGCTTGCCCAGGTCAGCGGTCTGATGCAGTCCGCCCTGGACGGCACGGCCTATACCTACAGCGAGATGGCGAATCTGCTGGGCATGGACAGCGACACGGTGAAGCTGCTCTATACTCTCTATGACGGAAACAACGGGCAGCTTGCCTCCTGGCGGATGTCCATGGTGACGATGGTGGACTACCTACTGAGTAACAGCGGCACCTTCTCCTCCATGATGAGCGGCTCCGCCCTCTCCCAGCTTCAGACGGCCAGCGCCATCATGCACGGGGCCATTAACGGTACCCATTACACCGCCGCAGAAATGGCCTCCCTCCTGGGGATGGAGACGGAGCAGGCGGAGCAGCTCTACCTGCTGTATATCAGCGAATACGGGGACACCAGCACCTGGCAGCTCTCCATCCACGAGCTGCTGGACTTCCTGGCGGAGGAGGTGCTGGCCGATGAGGACTACGCCGACCTTCTCACCGATGAGGAGCAGGAGCAGCTCACCGGGGCCAAGGCTCTGGCGGACGCGGTGCTGTCCGGGGAGACCTATACCCCGGCGGCGTGCGCCGAGCTTCTCACAGCCCTGACAGACCAGATGGACGAGACCACCGTGGAGCTTCTGTATCTCTATTATCAAAGCGTAAATAACAGCGACGAGACCTGGACACTCTCCATCATGGAGCTGTTCGATTATCTGAGCGGCGACATCCTGGACGATGAACGCTTCGCCCAGTGGATCGATGAGGATATGCGCGCCGAGATCCAGGACATGGGGGACTCCCTGGCGGAAGGCGTGGATATGCTGAAAAGCGACGGCTGGTCGCGGCTGATTGTCTACTCCACCATGTCCGACGAATCGGAGGAGACCACCGCCTTTTTCGACAGCCTGACCGCCTGGCTGGATGAAAATCTTCAGGGGGCGTATCACCTGATCGGCAATTCCGCCATGGTCTATGAAATGCAGGACAGCTTCGGCGGCGAGATGACCTTTATCACCCTCCTGACCGCCGCGGCCATCTTCCTGGTGGTGGCCCTGACCTTCCGCTCTCTGGCGGTGCCTGCCATCCTGGTGCTGCTGGTGCAGTGCGGCGTATATATCACCGTCACGGCCCTGGGCCTGGGCGGCGGAGGCGTGTATTACCTGGCCCTGCTGATTGTGGAATGTATCCTCATGGGCGCAACCATAGACTATGCCATCCTGCTCACAAACTATTACCGGGAATACCGGGCCAATATGCCGGTGCAGCCCGCCCTGGAGGGCGCTTATAACGGCTCCATCCACACCATCCTGACCTCCGGCCTGATTCTGATTCTGGTGCCGGGCATCGTGTCCTTCTGCTTTGAGGAAATGACCATCCGGCAGATATGCCGGGCCATCTCCATCGGCGCTTTCTGCGCAAGCCTCCTGATCCTGTTCGTCCTCCCCGGCCTCCTGGCCGCCTTCGACAAGCTGGTGACGAGGAAGAAAGAGCGGTATAGCGGGAAGGAATCGTCCGATTAAACGTCGGACTCATATTGAAGCTCCGTCGTTCGCATTGTTTACAACAAAAAAGGCAGCGCCGTTTTCGCGGCGCTGCCTCTGTTTATCCGGGAAGTTTATTCACGCGGGGAGATCAGTTCCATCTCCCGAAAAGATTTTTCAGCCAATCCAGGACATTCTGCCAGAAGGATCCGCCGGAGCTGGACTCCTTCTCGCCGCAGACGGTGCAGACGCCGTTTTCATAGTTGTGGCCCGTGGCGGGGACGGTCACGGTCTCACGGCTCAGCTCCTCGCCGCAGACGGTGCAGTATGTGACGCTGTCATAGGAACCGTCCTCCGTGCAGGTGGCGGCCACTTCGTTTTCCACAACGGCCTCACCGGCAACGTGGCCCGTGGCGGGAACCGTCACAGTTTCGCGGCTCAGCTCTTCACTGCAGACGGTGCAGTAAACAACGCTGTCATAGGAGCCGGCTGTCGTGCAGGTGGCGGCCACTTCGTTCTCCTTCACGGCCTCGGCGGCGGTATGGCCGGTGGCCGCGATGGTCACGGTCTTCGTGCTGGTATACGCCTGCCCGTCGATGGTGGCGGTGGCGGTATAGACCACCTGGCCGCCAGTGGTGCAGTCGGCGTTGGTAACGTCCTTTGCCACCGTGCAGGTTTCGGTCGTCTCGGTTCCGCACACGGTGCAGGTCAGGGACACGGTGCAGGACTCGTTGTCCTCGGCCCAGGTGAATACCGGCGCGCCATAGGCATGACCTGTGGCCTCTGTCTCATCGGCGGTATAGCTGTCGCCGCAGACTGTGCAGGTGTAGGTGGTGTAGCCACCCTCCGTGCAGGTGGGCGCGGTAACGACCGCCTCGTAGCTGTGGCCTGTGGCATTCGTCTCGTCGGCCACATAGCTGTCGCCGCAAGCCGTGCAGGTATAGGTGGTATAACCGCCCTCCGTGCAGGTGGGCGCGGTAACAACCGCCTCATAGGTATGGCCCGTGGCCTCCGTCTCATCGGCGGTATAGCTGTCGCCGCAAGCCGCGCAGGTATAGGTGGTATAACCGCCCTCCGTGCAGGTGGGGGTCGTCACCACCGCCTCGTAGGTATGGCCGGTGGGTTCGATCGCCTCGGTGTAGGCCGCGCCGCAGACGGTGCAGGTATAGGTCGTCACGCCCTGCCCGGTGCAGGTGGCTTCCTGGGTCACGACGCCGTCGTCATAGCTGTGGCCCGTGGCGGCGATGGTCTCGGTGTAGGTGTCGCCGCAGCTTGAGCAGGTATAGGTCTTCACGCCGTTTTCCGTGCAGGTAGCCTCGGTTGTCACCTCACTGGTATAGCTGTGGCCCATGGCCGCTGTCTCGTCAGCGGTGTAGCTGTCGCCGCA
>JAJQCH010000131.1:0-8023 GCA_021202795.1 Oscillospiraceae bacterium | reverse complement strand
GGTCTCGCGGCTGATTTCTGCGTCGCAGACGGTGCAGTAGATGACCGTGTCATAGGAGCCATCCTCGGTACAGGTCGCGGAAACCTCGTTCTCCGTCACGGCTTCGCCCTCGGTGTGGCCGGTGGCCGCAATCGCCTCGGTCTTGGTCTCGCCACAGGTGGTGCAGGTGTAGGTCATCACACCTTCTTCGGTGCAGGTGGCCGCTGTCGTCACCTCGCCGTCGTTCCAGGTGTGGCCGGTGGCTTCCGTCTCGTCGGCCACATAGCTGTCGCCGCAGATCGTGCAGGTATAGGTGGTATACCCGCCCGCCGTGCAGGTGGGGGCGGTGACGACCGCCTCATAGCTGTGGCCAGTGGCCGCAACCGTTGTAGTCTCGCGGCTGATTTCCTCGCCACAGACGGTGCAATAAACCACCGTGTCATAAGAACCATCCTCGGTGCAACTCGCGGCTACCTCATTCTCCGTCACGGCTTCGCCGGCGGTATGGCCCGTGGCCTCAATGGTCTCGGTTTTGGTCTCGCCGCAGAGGGTGCAGGTGTAGGTTATCTCGCCGTCCTCGGTGCAGGTGGCTTCGGTCGTTACCTCGCCGTCGTCCCAGACGTGGTCGCACTCTTCCTCGTCGTCCAGGGAATCCACGTGGGACATATTATCCCCAAGGTTATCCGCATCATACGTCGTGCCGTTCACGGTCAGGGTGGCGTCGCCCACCAGGATGACCTGGGAGGTGCTGTCCACGGACAGGGAGCTGAGGACGGAGGTGCCGGTGACATACCAGGTGGAATTATCCGTCAGGTTGATGGTCACGGTGTTGGAGCCGTTGCTGCAGATCTTGTTGGCCACATGGCCCAGATCGTAATACTCGCTGATGGTGATGGAGGTGTTCTGATAAGCCAGCACCGCCGTGCCATCGTCGTCCTCCTCAACGGCATAGCCGTTCAGGGTGTTCTTGACGTACTGGGAGCCGTCATAGGTCACATGGATGGCCGTGGTGGAGGCCGCCGCGCCATAATAGGTGGTGCCGCTGAGATTCACGGTGACGCCGGTGCCGGTGAGCTGATCGCCGGAGGCGTTATAGATATTGCCCGTCAGCGCCGACTCGTTGGTGAAGTTGAAGACCACAGAGTCGGAGGACGAAGAGGCGGTGGTGGCGATGGTGGAGATACCGCTCCCCTGATTGCCGCCGGAGCCACCGGGGCCGCCGCCGGACTCACCGCCACCGGGGCCGCCGCCGGATTCGCCGCCGCTGCCGGAATCCCCGGAATCGCCGGAATCGCCGGAGCTGGAAGAGGAGGAGAGCCAGCCGGAGGACTCCGTATAGGTGGTGACAAAGGTAGTGCCGCTGCTGGTGCCGATGAGGGAATCCTCATTGTCCAGGATCTGGATCAGCACGTTGTTGCCCACGCTGATGCTGGTACCCGTGACATTGGCGGTGAAGCTGGAAAGGGAACCGCCGGTCTTGATGAGAAAGCCGGTATACCCGGTATTCAGGGCCGTGCCGCTGTTAAGGGTCAGGGTGTTGTCCCCCTGGTGGGCCATGAAGCCGAAGGTGTCGGAATTGATCACGCTGCTCCGGGCATTGCCGCTGTAGGTATAGGCGGTGGTGGAGCCGTCGGCATTACTCAGGGTATAGTCCCCGGCAGTCAGGGTGGAAAAGCTCATGGAGCCGCCGGTGAAGATGGCGGCGTAGGTACCCACGTTCATGGTGACGCCCACCATATTCTCCTCCACACTGCCGATGACATAGGTGCCGTAGCCGGAGCCGTAATTGGTGGTATAGGGGTTATCATAAGTGGTGATCTGGCCGCCGTCGGCCTGGATGGCCACGTTCGTCTCCACCGCCCTCGTCAGTTGCAGGGTGGAGTTATAGACGTTCATCACCATGTTGGAGCCGGAGTCCGTGGACAGGACGGCCCACATGGCGGCATAGGCGGTGCTGTCCAGGAAGTTCAGGGTGCTGCTGGTTCCCATCAGGTTGGAGGCGCGGGAGGTACCCATAATGCCCAGCACCCAGGGGGGGCGCCACCATAACGCTCTGGTCGGCGGTGTTCACATAGCTGGAATACAGGGTGCCGCCGTTGCTGGTGATGGTGGTGTTCTGCACCGTCAGGACAGCCCCGTCGTCGATGAACAGGGGCATGGTGGCCACGCCGGTGGTGGTGATGGTGGCGTCGGACAGGGTGACATTGGCGTTCCCGTAGACGGCGAAGGCGGTACCCTTGCCGGTGAAGTCGCAGGTGTCCGAGCCGTCCGCGTCGGTGTCCAGGGTGATGGTGATATTGGAAAAGTCCACATCCGCATTGTCCACCACGATGCCGTTGACGCCGGAGGTGCTGTCCTCGATGGTCAGACCGCTGACCGTTTCGCTCTGGTCAGAGTCGTATACATAGTGCGCAGACAGGGTATTGTCTGTGCTGTCGCTGCTGGTAAAGGAGCCGGGCGCGGTTAGTGATGTATAACTCGACGCGGTGGCAGGGGCGGCCAGAGTAGTCGCCGCCAAAAGGACGACCATCAGGATGGCCGCCAGTCTTGTTTTATGTTTCTTCATAGTTTCTTTCCTTTTGTTTTTTTCCTTCCGTTTTTCAGGTTATTTACGATTTTTTGTTCCTGTTTTCTCCTTTCTTTTTGCAATAAATTCGGATAGGAAGTCAGGCAAAATGCCCGGCTTCCATCCGTTTTGCACATAATTTTGTTGTTTTTGGCCGACTCAGCTCAGCCGTTTGCGCCGATACAGCACCAGCGCCGCCCCGCCGCACAGGATCACGCCCGCCAGGGTGTACAGCCAGGTACCCATCCCGCCGGTGGAGGGAAGTTCGTAGCCCTTGCTGTTGAAGACGTACAGGATTGTATTATCGTCCTCATCATAACCAACAGAGGCTTCATCATTAACCAGATAAAGCGTTAGCCCGTATTCGTCCAGCTCAAACTCAATCGGCTCACTCAGCAGATTATAGCCGTCCGGGGCGGTGATTTCTTCCAGGTAATAGGTGGTACCCACAGTGAGGTCGGACACGGTAACGCCGGTTGCATTGTTCACCGATGTGATTTTATAGGCACTGTCTCTATCTGTACCCCAGTAATATTCCCCTTTTTCTGAATTATAGGAGTAGTAATAGGTCACCTCGGTTTCTACTTCCTCGCCAGAATCATTTATTGTTATCTCAGTTGCCTTATAATACAGAATAAACTCCGCACCGGCGAGGTAGGTGGTGTCGGTACCCTCTTCCAGCTTGATTATGGTCAGGCTGGTGGTGGTTTCTTCCTCATTCTCGCTCAGGGTGTTGGTTATGCTCGCGCCGACACCCGTGGTGATATAATCCGCCAAAAGCGTGCTGGCATCAAGCTCTACATCAAATCCCAGTCTGTCGAATCCAGAGCTAGTGCTGCCATATGTTACACTCCCACCATTAGTACTCAACTCATTACATTTGTTATTTGCTTGGCTCACCTCGGTGGTAATTTCCATATCTGTTACGGTGCCAGTATATGTTACGCCGTCAACTGTATAAGTGTAGGTAAAGCTTACCACAACGGTGATCGTGTCGCCATCCACCAGATCAAACGGATAATATCCTTTTCCGTTTTCATAGGTAAAGCCATTATGACCATACACACTCTGAAATTCATAATCGCTGTTTCCGTCACCATTATCATCCGCAGTGGTTCCGGGGCGCATGGAAACGTAAATTGTGCTTTCATCATCTTTCTTTGTGATGTACACCGAGGACAGTTCTGTCAGTGTGAGCGTTCCGGAATACGTTTTGGTCGATGTTGAAGTCGTGCCGTTGCTCTCAATGGTAAACGTCGTGCTGTTGGTCATTTCATAACCAGTTACTTCATCTTCCGTCACGCCGTATGTGCCGGCTTTCAGCTCCACATCTTCCCATGTATAAGCCCAGTTGTTTCCCGCGGTTAGCTTTGCGGTATAATACTGTGTCTCTCCGTCTTCATCAATGTATGTTAGTTTATTTCCTTCTGAATCCGTCAGGTATACGGTTATGCTTTCAGGCCTGTCGGAGCTTTCATCACCTTTCCAGATTTTAGTCACCGTGACATCAAAGCCCGAATCATTGGTCGCGGTTACAGTTACGTTTATGGTACCGCTGATTCTCACGTCTATGTGGAAATAATAATAACTTGATGTGGAAGTAGCTAGTTGATTACCAGTATAATTATTAAAGTAGTACAGATAAATCGTGGCCGGGTCAAGCACTATCCAGCTTCCGCTTGCGTTTCCGTTGTCCCCTACCATGTAATACCATTTCCCGTCAGTAGTGTTATAATAAATACTGTAGATTTCGGTAGTCATGCTGTAGTCGGTATATGCTTTAAAATAGATGTAATTTACGCTTGTATCGTCGCTGGATACTGTATAAAGGGCCGCCAAATCTGCTGCGGTTACACCGTCTGTGTCACTGTTGCTACTTGTGATCCCACTAACGCTGGACAACGAAGTTGTAGTTGTAGCATCCAATATCACATTCCCGTCAAAGTCTACGAAATAAATCGTCAGCTCGGTGCCGTTTGTTGTTGCTGTCTGGCTTTTGCTGCCGCCGTTGATCAGCGTGTAGGTGTCCGTGGCAGTTTCTGTTACCTCGTTTCCGTAGACATCCGTATAGGTATACGTCGCCGTCACGGTCACGGTGACGACCGCGCCTTCATCCGCGTCCTCAGCCCAGGCGAATGTGGCGGTGGTGCCATCGTCTGAAGGAGTAAGGGTCGCGCTCTCATCGTCCGATATTGACCAGGTATATGTGGCTGTCTCGCTGAAATTGGACGCGGTGGCGGTCAGGTCGTAGTCCACACCCTCTGTGCTGCTTTCGGCGGCGGAAAGCGTCACACTGGGGTTGCTTACATAGACCAGCACAACGCTGCTGACGGCGGTGGCTGTATACGTCGTCCCGGAGCTGTCTGTTATGGTATAGGTTCCATCGGAATTCCAGACAATGCTGGTTGCATTTTCGACTGTCGCAGTGTTATTATCACTGTCCGTGTAAGTAATGATGGCATAGCTGTAGGTATAACTGCTATTGCTGTATGCGCTGGAGGCCAGACTGGACAGCGTTGTCGTCTCGTCCTTAAGCAGGTTTGCGGTGGTGGTGGAAAGCGAACTTCCGTCAGCGGCTTTTACGATCGACACATTGACAGTGGCGGCTGCTTCATAGACCAGATAAACATTTATCGAAACAGTACTGTTGTTGTATGTAGCAGTATCCACTGATTTTCCATCAGAATTGTACAATGTTAACGTTCTGGTTGTGGTACCTCCACCTTGGCCACCGCTCTGCGTTGACGTGAACGTTGCCGTTGCAACTTCACTTCCATTGTAGGCGCTGTATGTAGCTTTTGAATACGCATACCCGGAGATTGTCGCTGCATAGTCGCTGAAGGTGTATGTCCCGCCATTGTTATTAACTGACACATTGCTGGTTGACGCAGACAATTCTTCTCCGCTCTCATCTACATGATGAACGGTAATCGTGAAATAAGCACCATTGTTTCCGCTCCACTGGATCGTAAACGTCGAGAACCCATCCACCTCAAACTCGGCAACGACCGTCTCCGCGTCCACGGTGCCTTCTGTGTTCTCGGTGGCATCCGCAACCAGAACCGGCTCCACGCCGTCCTCGGTCTCGGCCAGGTGGTTGACTTCGATGGTTTCGGCGTCGGCCTCTTCCGGCACGATGGCGGAGGCGTCGATGGTCACGGTGACGGGCTGGGTCGGCTCGACCTCCTCGCCGTCTACATAGAAGGTGATGTCCAGGGCGGCCATGCCGGTGTCCTCGTCCTCGGCGTCATAGCCCACGGCCTCGGCGGCGGCGGCGTATTCGTCGCTGTCCTCAGCCAGCATGGTGACGGTCAGCTCCGCGTTCTCCGGCAGAGCGCCCACGGGGGCGGTGACGGTGACGGTGACGCCGTCAGCCTCGGCGGTATAGGTCTCGGTCTCAGCGGCTTCTTCGGTCTCCTGCTCCGGCAGCAGGCCGAAGCCGGTGATGGCGCTGTCGGAAAGACTGTATGTATTCTCCGCCACGGCGTCGGAATAATTTCCTTCGATGACGGTGATCTTGTTTGCGTCCTCGTCGTACTCGGTCACAATGCCCACATGGTCGGCGGCGCCGTCGTCGTCGTTGTCAAAGAACACCAGGTCGCCGGCGGAAGGGGTGCAGTCCTCCGCATACAGGCCCATGTTGTTCAGAGACGCGATCCAGGCATAGACGCCGGAGGCCTCCGGGAATTCGCTCTCCGGCACGCCCGCATAGTGCAGGCAGAAGGAGGCGAATATGGCGCACCAGTCGCCGTATTTATTGCCATACCACGCGCCGTAGCGGGTATAGCCCTTGTGGGTCTCCCCATCGTCCGCCAGGGTATAGTTGGCAGTGCTTTCCGTATAGCCAAGCTGGCTCTCCGCGATGGCGACCACGTCCTCCGCCCAGACGCCGGTCAGGTCGGGGATGGTGGCCTCCCAGTCGGCGGCGGTCTCCACGTCGGCGGTCTCGTCGATCAGGCACTCCACGGTGTGGGTATGCTCCTCCAGGCCGCAGATGAGCTGGGTCTCATAGCAATCCTCGGTATGGGTGTGGCCCTCGGTGGCCTCGCACTCCTCCAGACCGCAGACCAGGACGGTTTGGGTCTCATAGCACTCATCAGAATGGGTATGGCCCTCGGATTCCTCCAGACCGCAGGTCAGCTCGGAGGTATAGCAATCCGCAGTGTGGGTGTGACCCTCGCTCTCCTCCTGGCCGCAGATCAGGTTCCCATCCTCGTCATAGCACGCCTCGGAATGGGTGTGGCCCTGGGATTCCTCCTGGCCGCAGGTCAGCACGTCGGAATAGCAATCCTCGCTGTGCGTGTGGGCCTCGGACTCCTCCAGGCCGCAGACCAGGACGGTCACGGTCTCATAGCAGTCCTCCGTATGGGTGTGGCCCTCCGTGGCCTCCGACTCCGCCAGCCCGCAGGAGAGGACGGTGCCATAGCACTCCTCCGTGTGGGTATGCTCCTCCTGGCCGCAGAAGGTCTCGTTGGTCATGGCGATGCCGGTGGAGTGGAGCTGCCAGGTGACGCCCATGCTCACCAGCAGGGCCAGGGCCAGCAGGATCGAAATGGCCCGGCGGCTCCGGCGGCGCTCCTTCCGAAATCTTCGCACATAGGAATTCACGATATTTTTCATAACTGCACCTCAACTAACTTTAACTTTTCGGTCTCCGGGGGATGGCCCCGGCGTCAAGCTGTTGCTTATGTCTGTATATTCATTCATTCGATGCGGCTGCATCGGACGGTCACGCGGGTCTGCCCGCCAATGGTACAGGTGAACAGGGTCAGATCCCACTCGCCGGTTTCCCGGCTCATCATCTCCTCCACGTCCGTGGGCTGGAGGGTGACGACCTCCTCCACCTGATAGGTGAAGACGTTGCCCTCCACGTCCGTGAAGGTGACGGTGTCGCCCGGCTCCAGGTATTTCAGGTTCCCGAAGTGGCGCTCATAGTTGTGGCCGCAGATGATCAGGTCGTCTGTCCAGACGCTGCCGGTGTATCGCCCAGGGGCGATTTTCAGGCCGGGATAGCTCCAATTCGCCATCACGGGCAGCTCCAGGCCGTAGCTGGGGATGGACAGGGTGCCGATGTATTCGTATCCGTCCACCTCCACGGTGGCCATTTCGGTGTTTATTATCTCCTCCTCGTCGTCGGTTGTGGCGGCGGTGGTTGTGATCGTATTATAGGGGGTGGGGGTGGCGGCGGCTGAGGACTCTATCGCCTGCTCCAGGGCCTCCTGGACGGTGGCGACGGACTGCCCGGCCCGCCAGTCGTCCCAGCGGTTATAGGCCAGCAGGGCCACGGCGGCGGCCAGCATCAGCGCCCCCAGGGCCATGAAGACCTCGCCCAGCTTATTCCGCATGATCCCCCCGCTGTTTGCGCTCGCGGGTCAGGATGAAGCCCAGGACGAACAGGGCGATACCGAACCCGGCCAGCACCCATACGGGCCAGTTGAGCTGTCCGGTCTGGGGGAGGGTATCATCGCTGCTGCCGTC
>JAJQCH010000022.1 GCA_021202795.1 Oscillospiraceae bacterium | reverse complement strand
GTCCAATAAAACGGACTTAAAGACTTAACGACCCAATTACTGACTAACACCATTATTTTCTATACTCTACTCTATCCAACTCATCTTTTCGTGTGGGCTTCTCTTGTTCGTTGACCATCCCTAGTACTTGTAGTGCCGGGGACGGCTTTTTTTAGTCGATAAACAGGTCAAGCATTTCATCGACGATGTCTATCGTTTTCTCTGTTTCGCTGATGGTATCCTCAAACCGTTGATATATAAAGGAAAAAATCGGGAACCGTGATATTTCAACGATTCCCGATTTTGGTACGGCTGACGGGATTCGAACCCACGACCTTTGGCTCCGGAGGCCAACGCTCTATCCAGCTGAGCTACAGCCGCGCACCACTTTCAAATTTTCGGCCTGATTATTATAACGCATTTCACTTGGAATAGCAAGAGGTTTGTGATATACTTTTTTCGAGGTGATTATTCATGAAAACCATGCTTTTGGGACAGACAAACCTTCTGGTGACAAAACCCGCCTTCGGGGCGCTGCCCATCCAGCGGCGGGAGCGGGGCGAGGCTGTCCGCATCCTGCGGCGGGCGTATGAGGGCGGCATCCGCTTCTTCGACACCGCGAATATGTATACAGATTCCGAGGAAAAGATTGGCGCTGCCCTGGGGGATGTGCGGGAGGACATCGTCATCTCCACCAAGAGCATGGCCAGAGATTACGAGACTACACTCCAACACATACAGCTCTCCCTGGAACGGATGCGGACGGATTATATCGACCTGTTTCAGTTCCACCAGGTCTCCGATTGGAGTGAGCTGGATGGGCCGTATGAGGCGGCGCTGGAAGCAAAACGCCGGGGATATATCCGCCACATTGGAGCCACAAGCCACAGCCTGCGCTTCGCCATGGAGATGGTGGAGTCCGGCAAATTCGAGACCATGCAGTACCCGTTCAGCTATCTATCCAGCCCGGAGGAATTTCAGCTTGTGCAGCGCTGCCGGGAGAAGAACATGGGCTTTATCGCCATGAAGGCCCTGGCGGGGGGCCTGCTCACCAACGCCAGAGCCGTATACGCCTTCATGTCCCAGCAGGCGGGGGTGGTTCCCATCTATGGCATCCAAACCATGGAGGAGCTGGAGCAGTGGCTGGCCCTGTCAGCAGAAGAACCGCCTCTGGACGAATCGGCCCAGGCCGTCATTGACGCCGACCGAAAGGCCCTTTCCGGCCAGTTCTGCCGAAGCTGCGGCTACTGTATGCCCTGCCCCCAGGGCATTGAAATCCGCAACTGCGCCCGGATGGATATGCTCATCCGCCGCAGTCCATGGCAGCCCTACTTCACCCCGGAATGGCAGGAAAAAATGAACAAGATAAACGACTGCATAGACTGTGGCCGGTGCCGCTCCCGGTGTCCCTATCACCTGGACACCCCGAAGGTACTGAAATATATGCTGGCCGACTACTGGCAGTTCTACGAGGAGCATAAGGATGCACTGTAAAAAGCTGACGCCCCTGCTGCTGGCAGTTCTTATTTTTATTATGTCAACCTCATGTTCCGCCGGAGCCAACAATGATGCCAGCACCGACAGCAATGAAAAATATCAAAAACAGGTCTACGCCATGGACACGGTGATGATTCTGACCGCTTATGGTGAAAAGGCCGACGAGTCCCTGGAGGAAGCGGAGGAGGCCATTTTGTCCCTGGAATCCGACCTGGACCCGGAGGCTGAGGGTGGGTCTGTCTACGCCCTGAACCAAAACGCCGGTACGGCAGTAGCGGTTTCAGAGGACTGCTTTAATATTATGTCTACTTCCATGACTGTATTCCGGGAAACCAACGGAGCGCTTGACCCCGGACTGTACCCGGTTATCAAAGCCTGGGGCTTTATCTCCGGAGACTACCGGGTGCCGTCCCAGACAGAGCTTGACGATCTTCTGGCCCAGATGGACACTGCCTCCATCCAGCTTGATGAGGAGAGCATGACCATCACCCTTCCGGCGGGGATGGAGGTATCCTTTGGCGCGGCGGCCAAGGGCTACACCGCCCAAAAGGTGCTGGATATTATGGCCGAGGCCGGGGTGGAAAGCGCCATCGTCTCCCTGGGAGGCAACGTACAGACTCTGGGAGACACAAAGCCGGATGGCTCCCAGTGGACGGTGGCCGTCATCGACCCCAACGACACCGGCTCCTATGTAGGGCTGCTGTATGTCGGCCAGACGGCGGTCGTCACCTCCGGCGGCTATCAACGGTATTTTGAGGAGGACGGCGTGACCTATATACATATTCTGAACCCGGAAACCGGCTGTCCTGTGGATAACGACCTGCTGTCCCTGACGGTAGTGACCGACGACGGGACAAGGGCCGACGCCCTGTCCACCGCCCTTTTTGTCCTGGGGAGTCAGGAGGCCCTGGCTTATGCAGACAGTCATGAAGACGTAGAGCTTGTCATCATCACAAAGGACAATCAGGTCATCGTTACCGCCGGGCTGGCAGACTGTTTTTCCGAATCCGGGGAGGGCTATACCTATGAATACCTTGGATAAAAACGCCCCGGAGGCAGCCAGAGAGCTGATAGGACAAATCCTCCTGCGCCGTCTGCCAGACGGGCAAACGCTTCGGGTGCGGATAACGGAGACGGAGGCGTATTTTGGCGAGGCCGACACCGCCTGCCACGCCCACAAAGGCCGGACAAAGCGGTCAGAAATTCTGTACCGCCCGGCAGGAACCATCTATGTGTACTTGTGCTATGGAATCCACTGGATGCTGAACCTTGTCACCGGCCCGGAGGATATGCCCCAGGCGGTGCTGATTCGGGGCGTGGACGATGTTTTCGGCCCCGGACGGGTGACAAAGCATCTGGCCATAGACGGCAGTCTCAATGGCAAACCACTGGGGGACGAGCTGGCCCTGGACTCAGACGGCTTCGCGCCGCAAATCACTGCCTCGCCCCGCGTTGGCATTGGCTATGCCTCCCCGGAGGATCAGGCCCGATTGTGGAGGTTCACTGCCATATGACCTGTACAATATGCCCGCGAGGCTGCGGAGTGGAGCGGGAAAAGGGACATCTGGGCTTTTGCGCCATGGGGCAGAACCCTGTCATTGCGCGGGCCGCCCCCCATTATTGGGAGGAGCCATGCATCAGCGGGGAGCGTGGCAGCGGCTGCGTGTTCTTCTCTGGGTGTAATCTGCGGTGCGTGTTTTGCCAGAACTATGAAATCAGCGCCCAGGGCCGGGGCCAGGAGGTAACAGTCCCCCATCTGCGGGACATCTTCCGCCGCCTGGAGGCCCAGGGCGTACACAACCTGAACCTTGTCACCGGCGCCCATTTCACCCCCGCCATTGCGGAAGCGCTGAATCCTCCCCCTCCCCTGCCGGTGGTATGGAACAGCGCAGGCTACGAGACTGTGCAGACCCTTCGGACGCTGGAGGGAAAGGTGCAGGTGTATCTACCGGACATGAAATATTCGGACGCGGCCCTGGCGGGCCAACTCTCCGCTGCCCCGGATTATCCTGCTGTAGCCAAAGCCGCCATACAGGAAATGTTCCGCCAGACCGGGCCATATGAATTAGACAAGGACGGTATGCTGGTTCGGGGCGTGATGATACGGCACCTTGTCCTGCCGGGATATTTGGACAACACCTTCGGCGTCCTGGACTGGATTCGGGACACCTTCCGCCCCGGCGACGTGCTGGTCAGCCTGATGGGCCAGTACACGCCAAACCATCGCGGCGGCCCAGACCGCCCCCTGACCCTGGAGGAATACGCCCGCGCCGCCGATTACATGGCCGCCCTGGGCCTTCTGGAGGGCTATACCCAGGAGCTTGACAGTGCGGAAGAAGCATATACTCCCGCCTTTGACGGAACAGGCGTATAAACCAAGAGGGCTGTCCCTTTCGAGACAGCCCCCTTTTTGTTCATATGCAGATTAATACTGTGCGGCAAATTCCTCAAAGGTCATGGGGTTGCCGGTTTCCAGCATATCGCCCCAGAGCATTTCCGCGGGGAAGGTGTAGTAGTCGCCGGCCTCGATGAGGGGCATGAACTCATTTTCCACAACGTCCTCGGTCATGGTCTCGTTCACGGCGTCCTCCGCCAGCAGCCACTCATGGAGATACTCCACATAGGCGGCTTCCACGCTGTCCGCGCCGGTCTCAGCGCTGGCCTCGCCGGAGGCGGTCTCCGCGGGGGACACCACGATCTCGCCCTCGTAGGTTCCGGCGGCGATCTCGGTCTCCACCCCGTCCACGGTCATGGTGCCGTTCACCACAGAGGTTTCGTCAATGACCAGCTTGGTCAGATAGCTCGTCTCGGTCACGTTCCAGACAGAACCGGTCAGGGTCAGCTCCAGGCCATGCTCCCCGTCGGTGTAGAAGCCCAGCTCCGTGGAGGCGGCATACTGGAATTCGTTCTCCCCGCCGGAGATGGTGGTCAGAATGTTGCTGTCCCAGGTATCCTGGCCCAGGGAGACAGCGCCGGTAATCTCAGAGTCGGTGACATAGACCTCCAGGCTCCGGGAGGGACGCTCTTTCGTCACCTCGCTGCCCATCATGGTGGTGGTCACGGACAGTACATCCGCGCAGGTGTTCAGGAAATCGCCCTCCAGAACGGAGTCGGTCACGTTCACCACAACCGCCTGCTGCTCATCATCAGAGCCGGAGCCGGCGTCCGCGTTGTGCTGCACCTTCACGATGGCGGTGATATTGGTCTGGTTGTACAGCGCCCGGTCGTAGGTCTCATAGTCGAAAATCTCGTCGTCCACGTCCGCGCCGTAGCTGGCCGCCAGCTCTGCGTCAAATTCCGCCGTGCCGTCAAAGGCCACAGTGGAGTTTTCAATGTTCACGGTCATCATGGAGTCCTTGATCAGGAACGCCACGCCGTTTACATGGAACTCGGAATCAATGGCGTTGATGGTACCGCCGCCGCCGGAATGAACCATGACGGCGTTGGCCCCGGCGTTCACATAGGTGCCGTCAAAGGTGGCCTCGCCGGTGCCGGTCATGATAACGGCGGTGTCCGCCACGTCCAGGGCGCTGTCATAGAAGCGGTCAAGAGCGCCGCCGTCGGCATACGCGCCGTAGCCGGAATACAGGGTGGCTACATAGGTGTTATAGGTGGTCAGCTCCACATGGCCGCCGTCCACCTGGGTGCCTGCGTCATAGGACGAGCCGATGGAGTCGGTGGACAGCGCGCCCCAGTCATAGGCCACGACAACGGAATTTGTCCAGGTGGTCGCAGTGCCGCCCAGGGCGTTGGTGGCCCGGCAGTCGCCGATAAGGCCGAGCATCCAGGGAACCTCCATGTTGTTCAGGTCGGTGGTACCCTCCGGCAGCTCGCCGGAATAGGTGTAGACCTGGACGTTATCCAGATTCACTACGTTGTCCCCGCCGGTGAACACCGCCGTGCGGGTAGCCCCGTAGGTGCGGATGGTCACATCGGAGATATTCGCCGTCAGGTCGGAGCCGACGACATAGAGGCCGGCGCCTACGCCGCCCATGTCGTTCTCGCCCCAGCCGGTGAGGTTGATCTCATAGCCGGAAACGTCGATCTCCGAGCCGTCGTCCCCGGTGATCATAATACCGTTAAAGTTGGTACCCTCGGAGGTGATGGTGTTGTCCACCACGGCGGAATCCACGGAGAGGGAATCGACCTTCTCGCCGTTGTAGTAATAGAGGGCCGCCCGCTGCTCATAGGTGTAGGTAGAACCCATGTTGGGGCCGCTCAGATACGCCTCGTCCGTCAGGGTGAGGACGATATTGCCGCTGTAGCTCTCGCCGGAGGCGATGTCCGTCTGCACGCCGTCGATGGTCATGGTGACAAGCTCGCCGTTGGGACCGCGCAGCTCCTCGTTCTCACCCACGGTCAGCTCCTCCAGCTCGCAGGTCTCCTCGATGACCACGATGTCCTTCGGCTCCTCGGTGGCCTCGTCGGATGTGTCGCTGCTCACGTCCACACCGGCCTCAATAAGCTCCGTACCCAGGCCGCCGCCCAGATCCTCCGTCGCCTCCTCCGAGGCAAACGCGCCCACAGCGCCAAGGGAGAGGGCCATGGCCAGCACCAGCGCCAGCGCCAGGACTTTCTTAAACTTCATACTCGTTCCTCCGTTTCATTATAAAGATTGTTTATTTATCATATCATACGACTATGAAAATGTCAAAAACAAAACGACCGTCCTTGTGCGGAATCCACGAAAAAACGATTGTTCCGACCATCAATTTTGGCGGAGACATTGGCGCTCGGCAGTTGACTTCATCCCTTTAGCGTGATAGTATGATAGCGAGATGATTTGACATCCAGGAGGTATATGTACTATGTCTCTGCCACAGACCCAGGAGACAGACCGGCTTTTCCGCTCCATCCTCGCCCTGCAAAGCGTGGAGGAGTGCTATCAATATTTTGAGGACTTATGCACCGTCCGGGAGATACAGTCCATCTCCCAGCGGCTTGCCGTGGCCGGGATGCTGGCCGGGGGCCGCTCCTATCAGCAGACTATCCAGGAGACCGGCGCAAGCTCCGCCACCATCAGCCGGGTAAAGCGCTGCCTGGAATACGGCGCGGGCGGCTATCAGCTCGTGCTGGAACGCCTGGACGCGGACAAGGAGGACAGCCAATGACGACCACAAGACCGGAGGATCATCTGTCCGCCGCGCTGTGTGCGCTTTACCAGCGCTATGGATACCGGCAGTACCGCATGAGCAAGTTTGAGGAATACGACCTATACGCCCAGAACAGGAATTTTCTGGAAAGCGAGCAGATCCTCACCTTCAGCGACACCAATGGCCGGCTGATGGCGCTTAAGCCGGACATCACCCTCTCCATCATCAAAAACAGCCGGGAGGGCCAGGGGCCGCAGAAGGTGTTTTACAGCGAGAGCGTTTACCGCGTGCCGCGAAACGGCATGGGATTCCAGGAGATTATGCAGACGGGGCTTGAGTGCATCGGCGCGGTGGATGATTACGCCATGGCCGAGGTGCTGATGCTGGCAGCGCGGAGCCTGGAGGCCGTCAGCCCAAGCTATGTACTCGATCTGTCGCACATGGGCATTTTGCGGGGGCTTCTCGCCTCGCTGGACATTCCGCAGGAGGGGCGGGCGGCGCTGCTGGCCGCCATGGGAGAAAAAAATCTCCCCGCGCTGGAGGATACCGGCGCGGCGCTGGGCCTTTCCCGCGACACGCAGCGGCTGCTGCGCAAGCTCACCTGGCTCGCCGGCCCCATCGACCAGGCGCTGCCAAAGCTCATGGCCCTGCCGCTGCCCCCCGCGAGCCGCCAGGCGGCGGAGGAGCTGGAGGCGCTCGGGAAAATCCTCGCCGGGTTCGGATCGTATCACATAAACCTCGACCTCTCCGTGGTAAACGACATGGACTACTATAACGGTCTGACATTCCGGGGGTTCGTGGACGGGGTCTCTGTCGGCGTGCTGTCCGGCGGGCGGTATGACAGCCTTCTGCACCGCATGGGAAAGAGCGGCGGGGCGATTGGCTTTGCCGTATACCTAAACGAGCTGGAGAGGCTTCTGACAAGCCCCGCGCCCTACGACGTGGACACCCTTCTCGTCTATGCGCCGGAGGACGACCCCGCCGCCGTGGCGGCCATGGCAAAGGCGCTGGAGGCCGGGGGCGAGACCTTCCGCGTGCAGCCGACAGGAGAATGTGGCCTCACCTATAAGCGGCGCATAGGCCCGGACGGCAGGGAGGTATAATAATCATGGGACAGATGCTGAACATTGCCCTGCCAAAGGGACGGCTGGGCGAGAAGGTATATGATATATTCGAGGCCGCAGGGTACGACTGCCCCGCCCTGTTGGAGCCGAACCGGCGGCTTATCTTTGAAAACGAAAGGGCCGGGGTGCGCTACTTCTGGGCAAAGCCCACGGACGTTCCCATCTATGTGGAGCGCGGCGCGGCAGACATCGGCGTGGCCGGAAAGGACATTCTGCTGGAATACGCCCCCGACGTATACGAGCTGCTCGACCTGCACATGGGCCGGTGCCGGATGTGCGTGGCCGGCCCGGCGGATTTCCGGGACGATTACGCCCGCACGCTGCGGGTGGCGACGAAATTCCCCAACATCGCCCGCCGCCATTACAGCGCCCAGAGCCGCCAGATTGATATTATTAAATTAAACGGCTCCATAGAGCTGGCCCCCATCGTGGGCCTCTCGGACGTTATCGTGGACATTGTGGAGACGGGCAAGACGCTGGAGGAAAACGGCCTTCTGCCCCTGGAGACCATCGCGCCCATCAGCGCCCGGCTTATCGCTAACAAGGCGCGGTATAAGTTCGTGGGGGACGAGATAAACGCCCTATGCACAAGGGTCGCCGCCCTGGTGAGGGACAGGGAGGAGACGACATGAAAATATACCGTTATGGGGAGATTCCCCTTTCTGCGCTTCTCATCCGCACGATAGAGACCTCCGGCGTCAGCGACACGGTGCGGGAGATCATCGCCGACGTGGCCGATCGTGGGGACGAGGCACTTTATGACTACGCCCGCCGGTTCGACGGCGCGGCACTGGAAAGCCTGGAGGTATCCCAGGAAGAAATCGACCGGGCCTATGAAAGCACCGACCCCGCCTTTATCAAAACGCTGGAGACCGCCGCCGGAAACATCCGCGCCTTCCACGAAAAGCAGATGGAGCAGGGCTTTCGCATGGCGGGGCCGGACGGGTCTTTTATGGGCGTGAAGATAACACCCATTGAAAAAGTCGGCCTGTGCGTTCCCGGACGCACCGCCGCCTATCCCTCCACCGTGCTGATGACCGCCATCCCGGCAAAAATCGCGGGGTGCCGCGAGCTTGTTATGATCTCTCCGCCGGGGGCGGATGGATGCCAGCCGGACGCTATCCTCGCCGCCGCGAAAATCGCCGGCGTAGACCGCATTTTCCGCACCGGCGGGGCGCAGGGCGTTGCGGCGCTGGCCTATGGCACGCAGTCCGTTCCGAAGGTGGATAAAATCGTCGGCCCCGGCAGCGCCTTCGTGGCGGAGGCAAAGCGCCAGGTGTTCGGCCTTGTGGACATCGACATGATTGCCGGGCCGAGCGAGATCCTGGTCGTAGCGGACGAGACGTGCGACCCCGCGTATATCGCCGCCGACCTTCTCAGCCAGGCAGAGCATGACGTGCTGGCCTCCGCCGTGCTGATTACGGACAGCATGGCGCTGGCGGAGGCGGTGGAAAAGGAGCTTTCCCACCAGCTCGCCCTCCTGCCAAGGAAAGATATTGCGGGGGAGTCTCTGGAAAAAAATGGAAAAATTATCGTGACGGACGACCTGCCCTCCGCGGTGGAGGCAGCGAACGTCCTGGCCCCGGAGCATTTGGAGCTTTGCATGGACGACCCTCTCCCCTATCTCGACCTGGTGCGAAACGCCGGGAGCGTGTTTCTTGGGAAGAACTGCCCGGAGGCGCTGGGGGATTATCTCGCCGGGCCGAACCACACGCTGCCCACCTGCGGGGCGGCAAGGTTTTCAAGCCCGCTGGGCGTTTCGGATTTCATAAAACGCACCCAGTATACCTATTACACCCGCGAGGCCCTGGCCGCGGTGAAGGATGACATCGCCCGCTTCGCCAGAAAAGAAGGACTGGAAGCCCACGCCCGCTCTGCCCTGATTCGATTTGAGGAGGTCTGACCATGAGCCGGTTTTTTAGTGCCAAATATGCCTCCCTGCAAGCCTATACGCCGGGAGAACAGCCCAGAGACGCCCAGTATGTGAAGCTGAACACCAACGAGTCCCCTTTCCCGCCCGCGCCCGCCGTGATTGCCGCCGCCGCGCAGGAGGCAGAGCGACTGAATCTCTACTGCGACCCGGCCTGCACGGAGCTTTGCAAAGCCGCCGCACGGCTTTACGGCCTGGAGCCGGAGAACGTCCTGCCGGTGAACGGTTCGGATGAGATTTTATGCTTCTCCTTCATGGCCTTCGGGGACGAGCGCCACCCCTTCGCGTTCCCGGATGTGACCTACGGCTTCTATCCCGTTTACGCGAACGTGAACCACGTCCCGGCCCACATTATCCCCCTCCGGGCGGATTTTTCCATCGACCCGGCGGACTACTGCGGGCTGGGGGAAAACATCGTCATCCCGAACCCCAACGCCCCCACGGGCATGGCCCTTTCCGTCAGCCAGATTGAGAAAATCGTCCGCACGAACCCGGACAGCGTCGTAATCATCGACGAGGCATATGTGGACTTCGGGGGCGAGAGCTGCATCCCGCTGCTGGGAAGATATGAAAATCTCCTTGTGACGCAGACCTTCTCCAAATCCCGCTCCCTCGCGGGGGCGCGGCTGGGCTTCGGTCTGGGCAGTCCCGCGCTCATCCGGGATTTGAACACGGTGAAATACTCCGTGAACCCCTATAACGTCAACCGCATGACCCAGGCCGCGGGCGTCGCCGCCATCGAGAGCCTGGACTATTATCAGAAAAACTGCATGACGATTGCGGAAAACCGGGCCTACACCACACAGGCCCTCGCCGCTCTGGGCTTTGAGACGCTGCCGTCTCTCGCGAACTTTATCTTCACCCAAAGCCCGGCCATCCCGGGCGGGGCGCTGTATCAGGCGCTGAAGGAGCGGGGCGTTCTGGTGCGCCACTTTGACCAGGCGCGGATAAGCAATTTCATCCGCGTCACGATTGGCTCCCGCCCGCAGATGGACGCCTTTTTGGACACTGTGCGGGCCATTTTAGAGGAAAGGGGACTTTGACCCATGCGAAACGCTGTCATTGACCGCAAGACCGCCGAGACCGACATCACCCTGGGCCTGTGCCTGGACGGAACAGGCGAGGCGCAGATAAGCACCGGCATTGGCTTTTTAGACCATATGCTGACCCTGTTCGCAGGCCACGGACAGTTTGACCTCTCCGTCTCCTGCAAGGGAGACATTCAGGTGGACGGACACCACACCACGGAGGACATCGCCATCGCGCTGGGCACGGCATTCGCTCAGGCCATCGGAGACAAGCGGGGCATCCGCCGCTACGGGAGCATCCTGCTGCCGATGGACGAGGCGCTGGTACTCTGCGCCGTGGACATATCCGGGCGGAGCTGCCTGCGGTATCAGATGACCCTACCCGCGCAGCGCGTCGGGGATTTTGACACCGAGCTTACGGAAGAGTTTTTCACCGCCTTCACCCGCGCCGCCGGGGTCACGCTGCATCTGCGTGAGCTTGATGGGACGAACACCCACCACATCATTGAGGCGGCCTTCAAGGGCTTTGGCCGCGCATTGCGCCAGGCCGTCAGCCTGGATGAAACAAGGCCCGACGCCATTCCCTCCACCAAGGGGGTGCTGTGATGATTGCCATTATCGACTACGGGGTGGGAAATCTCTTCTCCCTCCGGCACTCCCTGGCCGCCATCGGGGCGGAGGCTGTTGTCACCGGGGACGTGACCGAGATCCAGCGGGCGGAGAAGCTGATTCTCCCCGGCGTGGGGGCCTTTGGGGACGCGGCGGAAAAGCTCCGGGCCGCGGGCCTGGACGAGACGGTGAAGGCCGAGGCGAAAGGCGGGAAGTATATCCTGGGCATATGCCTGGGTATGCAGCTTCTCCTTGACAGGAGCTTCGAGTTCGGGGAGCATCCGGGCCTGGGGCTTATCCACGGGGATGTGGTGGATATGTCCCCCATCCTCCCGGAGGGGTACAAGGTTCCCCACATCGGCTGGAATGCGCTGCATCTGCGGCAGAAGGATCATCCGCTGTTCCGCCATATCCAGGAGGGCGACTGCGTTTATTTTGTCCACAGCTTCTATGGAACAAACTGTGATGACGCGGTGCTGGCCACTGCCGAATACGGCCCGGAGCTGACCGCCGCCGTCGGCATGGACAACGTCATGGGCTGCCAGTTCCACCCGGAAAAGAGCGGCCCGGTGGGTCTGCGGATTTTGCAGGCGTTCTGCGAAATGTGAGGGCCGGGAATGATTATTTTACCTGCCATTGATTTATACGAGGGCAAGGCCGTCCGCCTGCTGCGGGGGGATTACGCCCAAATGACCGTCTACAGCGACAGCCCCCTGGAGGTTTCCAAGGATTTCCAGGCCGCCGGGGCGGAATACATCCACATGGTAGACCTGGCCGGGGCCAGGGACGGGGACACTCCCAACTTCGACATCGTCGCCGCCGTCGCCGCCGGAACCGACCTGAAGGTCGAGGTCGGCGGGGGCATCCGCAGCGAGGCCGTCATCCGCCGCTATCTGGACGTCGGGGTGGAGCGTGTGATTTTAGGCACCGCCGCCATCACGGACTGGGATTTTTTCCGGGAGATGGTGGAAAAATACGGAAGTCATATCGCCGCCGGGGCGGACTGCCGGGACGGCTATGTGGCCATCAAGGGCTGGCTGGAGACCAGCGCCGTCACCTGCGGCGAGTTCTGCGGGAGGCTGGATGCCATCGGGGTCAAAACCCTCATCTGCACGGACATATCCAAGGACGGTGCCATGGGCGGCGCGAACCGGGCGCTTTACAGCGAGCTTTCCGCACGGTATTCCATGGACATTATCGCCAGCGGCGGGGTATCGAGTCTTGAGGACATTCAAGCCCTGCGGGACATGGGCCTGCACGGGGCCATATTGGGCCGGGCCTATTACACCGGGGCGGTAAAGCTCCGGGAGGCAATCGAGGTGGCATTATGATTACAAAACGCATTATCCCCTGCCTGGACGTGAAGGACGGGCGAGTCGTCAAGGGCGTAAATTTCCTGGGTCTGGCCGACGTGTCGAACCCGGTGAAGCTCGCGGAATATTATTCCCGCAGCGGCGCGGACGAGCTGGTGTTTTATGACATCACCGCCTCCGCCGAGGGGCGCGCCCTATTCACGGACATCCTGCGCCAGACGGCCTCCACGGTTTTCATTCCCTTGACCGTCGGCGGCGGCATTAATACCGTGGCCGACTTCGACCGGGTGCTGAAATGCGGGGCGGACAAGGTCAGCGTAAACTCCGGGGCCATTAAAAATCCCCGGCTCATCCACGACGCCGCCCAGCGGTACGGCAGCCAGTGCGTCGTGTTGTCCGTGGACGCAAAACGCCTGGACGGGGGCTTCCGGGTGTTCGCCAGAGGTGGACGGGACGACACGGGCCTGGATGCCATCGAATGGATAAAACAGGGCGTGGCCCTGGGCGCGGGGGAGATCGGCCTAAACTCCATCGACACGGACGGCGTGAAAGGCGGCTTCGATCTGGAAATGCTGGACGCCGTGTGCCAGGCCGTCAGCGTGCCGGTCATCGCCTCCGGCGGGGCCGGTTGCGCAAAGGATTTTGTGACACTGTTCAAAACGCTTCCCAAGGTGGACGCGGGGCTGGCCGCGGGGATATTCCACTTTGGAGAGCTGACAATTCCCGACCTGAAGGACACGCTTGCAGAAAATGGAATTTTGGTAAGGAGAGAGAACCATGCTTAATATAGACGAACTGACGTTTGACCACCGGGGGCTTATCCCCGCCATCGTCATTGATTCCCAGACGAAAAAGGTGCTGACTCTGGCCTATATGAGCCGGGAGAGTCTGGAAATTTCCATGGAAAAGGACATGACCTGTTTTTTCAGCCGCAGCCGCCAGGAGCTTTGGCTCAAGGGGGAGACCAGCGGCAACTATCAGCACATCGTATCCATCACCGCCGACTGCGACCGGGACGCCCTGGTGGTGGAGGTAGTGAAGGACGGCCCCGCCTGCCATCTGGGGACGGACAGCTGCTTTAACGACCTGGTATATACCGGCGAGACCGCCCCTGCCTTTTCCTATGAGGGTCTGATGGCCCTGCTCCAGGGCCGGAAGGACAACCCGCCGCCCAATTCCTATACCTCCTACCTCTTTGAAAAGGGTACGGACAAGATTCTCAAAAAGATAGGTGAGGAGGCCACGGAGGTGGTCATCGCCGCCAAGGACAACGACAAAGAAAATACCATTTACGAGCTGGCAGACCTGGCCTATCACGCCATGGTGCTGATGGTGCAGATGGGCATTTCCCTGGACGATTTGACGGCGGAGCTTGCCTCCAGGCACGTCATCGACCACAAGGTCAAGCAGGAAAAGATGAAGTGATGGGCCGCCAGAATCTTCACACCCACACCGTCTTTGACGACGGGCGGAACACCCCCATAGAGATGGCCCAGGCCGCCCTGGACGCGGGGTTTGCCAGCCTTGGTTTTTCCTGCCACTCCATCCTCCCCTATGAAAACGACTGGAGCCTGACGGCGGAGACCCTTCCCGCCTATCTCGCCGCCGTGGAGGAGACCAGGGCCGCCTTCGCCGGGCGGCTTGCGGTCTACAGCGGCATAGAGCTGGACGGCCTCTCCGCCCAGGACACGTCAGGCTTTGACTATGTTATTGGCTCCCTGCACCATATCGCCCTGGAGGACTGGACGCCCACCATCGACGAGAGCGGCGACAGCACCAGGAAAACCCTGGAAACGTTTTTTCACGGGGACGAAAAGGCCATGATAGAGGCGTATTTTGCCCAGTACCAGGCCATAGCCCAGGGGTGGAGGGCGGACATCGTGGGCCACTTCGACCTTCTCAGCAAGTTCTGGGAGACGGACGGCCTGTTCGACCCGGAGGGGGACGCGTTCCAGGACTGCGCCCGGCGGGCCATGCTGCCTCTGGTTCAGGCGGGGAAGATTTTTGAGGTAAACACCGGGGCCATGAGCCGGGGCTATCGCCATGCGCCATACCCCAGCCCCGCCCTCCTCCGAACCCTGAAGGCCCTGGACGGGCGCGTCACCATATCCACCGACGCCCACGCTGCCTCCGGCATCGCCTACGCCTTCCGGGAGACAGAAGCCCTCCTCCGGGACGTGGGGTTTGAGAGAGTATGGCAATTTGACGGAGAACGGTTTGTCGCCGTGCCGCTGTGAGAGCAGGACGGGGCGTCATCTTCATGCTGCCCATGCGCCTTTCCCACATACTAAAAACTCCTCTGCGTTTTCCGCAGAGGAGTTATAATTATTATGACAGTCTTTCGATACCGTCCCGCAGCCGCCGGAGGGTCTCCTCCTGGCCCAGGATTCGGCACAGCTCCACCGCGCCGCCGGGGGTGACGGCGGTGCCGGTAGCGGCGATACGCACCGGCCACATCAGCTTGGCGTTTTTCACCTCCAGCTTTTCCGCCAGGGAGGTCATAGCGTCGTGGATATGCTCGTCGTCCCAGACGGGCAGCGCCTCCAGCACGGGCAGGGCCGCCTCCAGCATGGTCAGAGAGCTTTCCTTGTCCGACTTGGATTTCTTGTGAACGTAAAGCTCCGTGTCATAGTCCGGCAGCGCGTCGAAAAATCCCAGCTTGCCGGGAATATCCGTCAGTACCTCCGTCCGCTGCTGAAGCAGGGCGGCGATAGCGGCGGGGTCTATGGCTGGATTTTTCACCGCTTGGCGGATGTACGGCTCCGCCGCTGCCGCAAATTCCGCAGGCTCCATGGCCCGGATGTAGGTGGCGTTAAAGTATGTAAGCTTTTCCTTGTCGAATATGGCGGGGCTTTTGGATATGCCGGAAACGTCGAACGCCTCCGCCAGCTCCCGGATGGAATAAATCTCCCGCTCCCCGCCGGGCGCCCAGCCCAGCAGCGCCACATAGTTCACGATGGCCGCCCGGAGATAACCCTCCTCCACCAGATCCTCATAGGAGGGATCGCCGTGGCGCTTGGACATCTTGCTGTGGGCGTCCCGCATCACCGGCGGGCAGTGGACATATTTGGGAATATCCCAGCCAAAGCCCTCATACAGCAGGTTATACTTCGGGGAACTGGAGAGATATTCCGAGCCCCGCACCACATGGGTAATTCCCATCAGGTGGTCGTCTATAACGTTCGCGAAATTATAGGTGGGCAGGCCGTCCCGCTTTATAAGCACCTGGTCGTCCAGGTCCTTGTTGGGAACGGTGACATCTCCGAAAATCTCGTCGTGGAAGGTGGTGGTTCCCTCCTGGGGAATCTTCTGGCGGATGACGTAGGCGTCCCCCGCCGCCAAACGGCGCTGAACCTCCGCCTCCGGCAGATCCCGGCAGGGGTCGGCCTCCCGCTCAAAATCGCCGCTGTCCTCCTCCGAGGCCGCCTTCTCGCAGAAGCAGTAATAGGCGTGGCCCCGGCGAACCAGACGCTGGGCGTAGGGCAGATACAGCCCCCGCCGCTCTGTCTGGACATACGGCCCCACCGGGCCGCCCTTGTCCGGCCCTTCGTCCCAGTCCAGGCCGCAGTCCGTCAGGGTGTTGTAAATAACATCCACCGCGCCCTCTACCAGGCGGGCCTGATCCGTGTCCTCAATGCGCAGGAGGAATTTTCCCCCGCTGTGGCGGGCAATGCACCAGGTATACAGGGCCGTCCGCAGGTTTCCAACGTGCATATACCCCGTGGGGCTGGGGGCGAACCGGGTACGCACCTCCCCCGTGGGGATGCGGCTCTCCAGTTCTTCAAAAAACTTTTCGTTCGGTTCAGTCATAATTTGTCCTTCCTCCTCCGCAAAAACGGCGTTATAACGCCTTCATTCAATAGTATTTTATTCTTTCCCACTTGTCAAGCGTGAATCGGTTGTGTTAAGATAAATAAAGTACTCAAATAACAACATAAGCACGGTCTGGGATGCGTCCCGCCGTAGAAAGAGCGATAAATATGGAAGAAAAAAGAAAAGTAATGCTCTCCGGCATACAGCCCTCCGGGGACTTGACCCTCGGCTCCTATCTGGGAGCCATCAAAACCTGGGCGGAACGGGCGGAGCAGTTTGACTGCTACTACTTCATGGCCGACCTCCACTCCCTGACCTCCCGGCAGGTTCCCGCCGACCTGCGGCGGCGCACCCTGGAGCAGATGGCTCAGTATGTAGCCTGCGGCCTTGACCCGGACAAGAACACCCTGTTCATTCAGTCCCACGTCCCCGCCCACGCGGAGCTGGGCTGGATTCTCAACTGCTACACCATGTTCGGGGAGCTGTCCCGCATGACTCAGTTCAAGGAAAAGTCCGCCAAAAACGCGGACAACGTCAACGGCGGCCTGTTCACCTATCCCGCCCTGATGGCGGCGGACATTCTGCTCTATCAGCCGGACTATGTCCCTGTGGGCGGCGACCAGAAGCAGCACGTTGAGCTGACCCGCGACGTGGCCCACCGCTTCAACGGCATTTACGGGGATGTGTTCAAAATCCCGGAGCCTTACATTCCCAAAATAGGAGCCAGGGTGATGGATTTGCTGGAGCCGACGAAAAAGATGTCCAAGTCCGACAAGACCGGCAACGGGCGGGTGTGCCTGATGGACGACCCGGCGGATATTATGCGGAAATTCAAGCGGGCCGTCACAGACAGCGACACCGGCGCAAACTGCGTCCGCTACGACCCGGAAAACAAGCCCGGCGTGGCGAATCTGATGCAGATATACGCCTCCTGCACCGACCGGGACTACGACCAGATAACCGCCGAATTTGCAGGCCATGGCTACGGTGATTTCAAAGCCGCCGTGGGCGAGGCCGTGGTGGAGACACTACGCCCCATCCGGGAGGAATCCCAGCGGCTTATAAAGGACAAGGCCTATCTGGAAACCCTCTGCCGCACCGGCGCGGAAAAAGCCTCCTATGTGGCGAACAAAACGCTTCGCAAGGTGCGCAAAAAGGTGGGCCTGGTGGCGATGCCCTGAGGTTCTGCCGGCAATATTGAATACTGATTCCAAGCTACAGGGGTACTGTCAAAACGACCATTTTGACGGTACCCCTGTAGTATAATCATGGCTAATGGTAGGTTCCCTGACCTGAGCTTGTGCTTCTCTTGTTTACGTTCCGATATATTCCCGCTGCTCTTCGGTCAGGGTGTCTATGGCCACGCCAAGGGTAGAGAGCTTTTTGCGGGCTACCTCCAGGTCTATCTCCCTGGGAACGGGTACCACACCGGGGGACAGCCTGCCCCGATTATCTGCAAGGTAACGGGCGCTCAGAGCCTGGATGGCAAAGCTCATATCCATGATCTCCGCCGGGTGGCCGTCGCCGGAGGCCAGGTTCACAAGCCGTCCCTCCGCAATGACGAACACCGTCCGGCCATTGGGCAGGCGATAGCCGGTGATATTCTGACGGGCCTCATATTTGTCCGTAGCATACTCCTCCAGCGCCTCCATGTCCACCTCCACGTTGAAGTGACCGGCATTGGTGAGAATTGCGCCGTCCTTCAGCAGGGGGAAATGCTCCCGCCCGATGACCTTGCAGTCCCCGGTGACGGTGCAGAAAATATCCCCCAGCGCGGCGGCCTGGGCCATGGGCATGACCCGATAGCCGTCCATCACCGCCTCGATGGCCCGGATGGGGTCGGTCTCCGTCACGATGACCCTGGCCCCCAGGCCGTTGGCCCGCATGGCCACGCCCTTGCCGCACCAGCCGTATCCAGCCACCACCACGTCCTTCCCGGCCACGATCAGGTTGGTGGTACGCATGATACCATCCCAGACGGACTGGCCGGTGCCATAGCGGTTATCGAACAGGTGCTTGCAGTCCGCCTCGTTCACCATGACGGCGGGAAACCGCAACGTCCCGGCCTTGGCCATCTGCTTCAGGCGGATGATGCCGGTGGTGGTCTCCTCGCAGGAGCCTATGACGCCGGGGAGCAGCGCAGGGAATTTCTCGTGGATACGGTGAACCAGGTCTCCCCCGTCGTCGATGATGATGTTCGGCCCGACGGCCAGAACCTTGTCGATATTTGCGTCGTACTCCTCCGCCGTGCAGCCGTGGACGGCGTGAACCTCCAAGCCGCCTTCCGCCAGGGCGGCGGCTACGTCGTCCTGGGTGGACAAGGGGTTGGAGCCTGTGATGTGCATTTCCGCGCCGCCCTGGGCCAGCACCCGGCAGAGGTAGGCAGTCTTGGCCTCCAGGTGGACGGACAGGGCCACCTTTAACCCCGCGAAGGGCTTGTCACGCCGAAAATCCTCTGCAATGGCGCTGCAAAGGGGCATATTCCGAGCCACCCAGGCAATTTTTCTCTCTCCCGACGGGGCGAGCTGTATGTCACGAACGGTACTCATAGGATTCCGCCTTTCCGCATAAACTGATAATGTCTCACCCCTGGATGGCCGCCACTGCGACCTTGAGGGCCTCCACCTTATCCCGCTGCTCCCAGCGGACACCCAGATCCTCCCGGCCCATGTGGCCGTAAGCCGCCAGCTTGCGGTAGATGGGCTTGCGCAGATCCAGATCCCGGATGATTGCCGCCGGGCGCAGGTCGAACACCTGGCTCACTGCCTGCTGAAGCACGTCGTCGGACACTGTGCCGGTGCCAAAGGTGGTCACATTGATGGATACAGGGGTAGCCACGCCGATGGCATAGGCAAGCTGCACCTGGCAGCGGCTGGCCAATCCGGCGGCTACGATGTTCTTCGCCACCCAGCGGGCGGCATAGGCCGCGCTGCGGTCAACCTTGGTGGGATCCTTGCCGGAGAATGCACCGCCGCCGTGGGGTGCGCTGCCGCCGTAGGTGTCCACAATGATCTTCCGGCCGGTCAGGCCGGCATCCCCCTGAGGCCCGCCCACGACAAAGCGGCCTGTGGGGTTTACATAATATTTAATATCCCCCTTGTTCAAATCGGCGGGAATAATCGGCTCCACCACATATTTGATGATGTCCTCCCGAATCTGCTCCAGAGAGACATCCGGGGCGTGCTGAGTGGACACCACCACCGTTTCCACCTTCACGGGTTTATTGTTCCCGTCGTATTCCACCGTAACCTGGGTCTTTCCGTCCGGGCGGAGATAGGGCAGGGTGCCATCCTTCCGTACCTGGGCCAGGCGGCGGGCCATTTTCTGGGCCAGGCTGATGGGCAGGGGCATAAGCTCCGGGGTCTCGTCGCAGGCATAGCCGAACATCATGCCCTGATCTCCCGCGCCGGTCTCCAACTCCGCGTCCGTGCCGCCCTCCTTCTGCTCCAGGCTTTTGTTCACGCCCATGGCAATATCCGGGGACTGCTCGTCGATCGCCGTCAGCACGGCACAGGTCTCCGCGTCCATGCCGTATTTGGCCCGGTCATAGCCAATGTCCCGTAGCACGTCTCTCGCGATCTTGGGAATGTCCACATAGCAGCTTGTGCTGATCTCACCCATCACATAAATCACACCCGTAGTGGCGGTACATTCGCAGGCCACATGGCCCTGGGGATCCTGCGCCATAATAGCGTCCAGCACGGCGTCCGATATTTGGTCGCAGACCTTGTCAGGATGCCCCTCGGTAACGGATTCAGAGGTGAATAAATAGTGTCCCATTGTTTGTCTAACTCCTTTTTTCCTCGCGCTTTACACGCGAACATGAATGATAAAAGCCATAAAAAAAGCGCCGCCAGGAAACCGGCAGGCACAGAACAGGGGTGTGTTCCTTATCTTTCGATTTATACCGCCGGATTTGGCACCTTGCGCATGGATGCACAGGTTGCCGGGCTTCACAGGGCCGATCCCTCCGCCACTCTCGATAAGGCTATTGAATTGTAAACATTTTACCACGCCGTGCCGGAATGTCAATAGGGATATTGACAAAATCAGCATTTTGGCGGAAAATAAGGACATGGGAAAGACAGCTAGACGAATCGTTATCGTGTTGATGGGACTGATGATTCTGTTCATCTGGGGCAATTCCATGCTCCCATCCGACATTTCCAGCGCGGAAAGCGGCTGGGTTCAATCTCTTTTAGAACCAATATTAAGCGTCCTGCAAAGCGGAAAAATACAGGCGTCCCTGACCCGGATTGCAGAGGGCATCACAGAACCAAGACTTCAGGCCCTGTTTTACAGGGGCATCACCTGGCTGGACGTTCACGTCCTGTCTCAGTCCGCCTCCTACCTGGTGAGAAAGGCCGCCCACTTCACAGAATATATGATTCTGGGTGTTCTGATGGGGCTACTCCTGTCAAAGCCAAACGGCAGGGCCCGCTTCTGGTGGCCGGAGGTCATGTGCCTGGCCGTAGCCTCCATCGATGAGACCATCCAGCTCTTTTCAGAGGGCCGGGGCGCGGCCTTCCGGGACGTGATGATAGATCTGTCCGGTGCCACGCTGGGGGTTATATTCGCCGCCATTGTACTCTTCATTCTGCGGAAGCGATAACGTCTTTGGAAAAAATTAGGCAAACAGGCTTGTCGAAACCATAAATGTGTGATATACTTTTCACAGAGGAGGTAACTGCCATGACTTTTACTTTTACCAGCAAGAAATACGAGGTGTCCGATGAGCTGAAAGCCTATGCGGAAAAGAAGATCGGCAAGATCGACCGTCTGTTCCGCTCAGAGAGCGAAGCGTCCGTCACCTTCAGCGAGGAACGGGGCCGCTATCTGGCGGAGGTCACGCTGCGCAATAACGGGATGTACTACCGCGTCAGCGAGACAACAAGCGATATGTTCGCCTCCATTGATTCCGCCGTGGCCGCCATCGAGCGCCAGGTACGGAAAAACAAGACCCGTCTGGCCAAGCGCCTGCGGGACGGCGCCTTTGAGCGCACCGCCGCCGTCACCGCTCCGGCAGACGATCAGGACGAGACCGAATACCCCATCATCCGCACCAAGCGGTTCTCCATGAAGCCCATGTCCCCGGAGGAGGCCATTCTTCAAATGGATTTGCTGGGCCATGAGTTTTTCGCCTTCCGCAATGAGCAGGAGGACGACGCCTTCGCCGTCGTCTATAAGCGCAAAAACGGCGGCTATGGCCTGATTTCCGATGCGGAGGATGAGGAGTAACTCTTAATTATAAAAACCTATAAAAATCAACCAGGCCCCGCGGCGAAAGCCGCGGGGCCGTTTTCAGCGCAGTCGGTACTGCATATTTCACTGGATGACTCGATTCATATACCTTCCCCGCCGCCGGATGGAAACGAGTATCACAACGGCAAAAATCGCAATCACCACGGACAGCAGATTGGTCAGCCGCGCCGCCCAGCCGATATTAAATAGGGAGGACAGAGCGCTTTCTATCACACTGGCCGCGCCAGATCCCATTCCGCCTGCATAGAATGAACCGGTATAAAGCAGGGAACTGAGCAGAGAGGTGACAGCCGTGCGAATCCGCGATGCCGCCAACAGGACAATCAGCATATACACTGCGCGAATACAAAGGATAACAATGGCGTACATAGACGTTTCCCATTCCGCCGCACCGCCACGCAGAATCGTCCTGGCCGTCACGGCGGATTTGCGCAGACCGTTCCAATACAGCGTCACCAAAAGAATCCCCAGGGCGCAGACCGCAATAACAACAAGTCCAATCGCGGTGGTAGGCTGGCTTTTTCCCGCCGCCATAACCACAATACCGAGTACAACACCCAGCGCAATCAGAATATCCGTAAGAATCTCGATCACCAGGATCCCCACTCCTATCAGGGAAAATCCCTTGGTATTCGGCGTCTGTCGCGCGCAGCTTACATACACGATCCAACAGCCGATGCACATAAGGATAACCGGGATCGAGGATATGATGTTCAAAATCGTGAACGATTGAACAAAACTGAAAAAGAGATACGCCGTCAGCACAATGGTAAAAATCAACGCCATCGTGCCGCCGCAGAAGGACGCAACGGATCTGGCAGCATAGGAACCATACATGGGCTGCCGAAGCCGCCCGGCAGACTGTGACATCCGATTCCCCGCATTGTCGTAGCCTGCGCTTCCCCGCGCCTGGGCGGAACCCCCGGTCGGCGCGGCAGTCGCCTGTAGCTTTCCGCAAACAGGGCAAAACCTGGCGCCGGGAGAAAGGGCGGTTCCGCAACTGCCGCAGAAGCTGTTTTTCGGCTTCCCGGACGCGCCTTGGGAATTGCCTTCATTGTCTCTCCCAACACCGCTGAACTGTGTTCCCTGCTCTCTGTATCGGTTATGCGCAAATGCGCAGCGCAGGAAATAAAACGCCAGCAGGCCGTAGAACACAAGATAGACAACGCGGTTAAATGTGGCATACCGAATAATGTAAACCAAATAGCTCAGCCCGTTCAGAGCAAACGCACTCCCGATCGCCCAGTCGATAGATTCCGCAAAGCACAGGATCAGGCCAAACAGATATAGAATATACCAAACGGCCTGAACGGCGTCAAATATCCCTATCCCCCACAGGGTAAAGGAATCAATCAGACCCAGAACAGGGTAAATCAGCAAAAATACGAAGGCCGCCGGCATAATCGAAACGATAATACGATTGCTCTCCAGCAGCTTTTTCAGGCTTGTACGCACTTCTGTCATGAATAAGCCACTCCTTTTCTGTTCCCATTTAATACAGCATTGCGCCGCAATTCGCGCAAAAAATTACATTCTCTGCCTGCTCCGCGCCGCAGCGGGGACAGCGCCGCCCTGTAACGGCTCGCTCTGGCTCCTGCGGCTGCATATTGCTGTTTAAGCCGGCATTTCCGCTGTCGGCATCACCGCTTTTCTCCCTGGTAGGAACAGCCTCCGCCGGATCCCCCATTCCCTGGAAGGACGGCGGCTCCTCACGCGGCATATCGGCTCCGCCATCCGCTGACTTCTCTTCCGCCCCGGAGGCGGCAGTCGTCTGCCTGCGAGCGCCGCAGTTGGGGCAAAACAGGGTTCCCTCCTCCAGCACCGTCCCGCACAGGTGGCACACCTCCTGGGTATGTTGTCCCTCCGATGGACGTTCCGGCAGACGGGTACCGCAGTTTTCACAGAAAAGCGCCCCGCCGTCGATCACCGCGCCGCATCCAGGACAGACGACCGCCGTCTCCGGCAGCAGCCGACAGCCGCAGGCCGTGCAAAACGGCGCGTTGCCCGCAACATACTCTCCGCACTGCGGGCATTTCGTCATCCCCCGCAGAACCTGGATCTGGTCGTTCCACTCCTCGTTTTGCCGCTGCATCTGCAATACGGCCTCCACCTGGCGGGCATAGGCCGGCTCCGCATCTGCGGGATGGGCCTTGCAGTACATCGCTCCGATCTCCGCGTAAAGCCGACTGATCCGTTCGTTGTTTTCCGTGATTTGACCGCTGAGCCTTGCAATATCCGCAAGCTCCCTGGTTTTTTGAATCGCGCTCTGACTTGTCGCAGAAAACGCTCTTCCTACCTTATCAAAAAACGCCACCGTGATACCTCCTGTGCTGTGTCCTTTCGGACGCCTGTGAATACAAATTCTTTT
>JAJQCH010000189.1 GCA_021202795.1 Oscillospiraceae bacterium | reverse complement strand
TTCAATTGCTATGGATTTTTTAGGTGTTCAACTTCATTTTACAATCGACCTTTTTGAAATATCTTCCGAAAGGATATGAAACAGAGAAGCTGTATAATCAGCGGGAAGCAACATTCGGAAATGCGGCTAACATCCTGATTACTCATGGACACCTGGATCATCTGTCCAGCGTTATGTCCCTGTATAAAAACAAACCGTGCGCAATTTATCTGACAGATACACCGGCGATGACGCTTACAAAGCAGGGATTTCCAGAGGCGAAAATTCGCAGGATCGCGCCGGGCGACGTACTCCGTTTTCCGGGCATCTCTGTTTGTGTTTATCAGGGAAAGCATATTCGGTTCGACGCCAAACTGGTATTGCAAAAAACATTCAGCTTAAACTCCTGGAGACACTTTTCACGTCTGATCCATTTGTTGCAGTTAAATATGCAATACAAGGAAAAGAACGAAATTGTTTTTTATGAGATTCAAGGGGAAGGAAAGCGCATACAGATCATGGGCAGCGCAGATCTTGCTGATGAAGTGGAATACCCGACCGAAGCAGACGCCCTGATCCTGCCTCATCAGGGGCGAACCGATATTGATTCGCATAATGAGGCGATTATAAGGAAATTAAATCCCAAACGCGTATTGCTGAACCATTACGACGACGCCTTCCCTCCGATCAGCGAACAGGTTCCCGTAGATGCCTTTTGCCAAAAAATGTCTGTAACAGTGCCTACAGAGAACATGATAGAAGGCAGGCAAATAGAAATTTGACTTAAAAGGGAAAATGCTCACGCTCCCACAATTAGAAAAGCGACCGAGGATGAAACGGCTGCGTACAGACGTATTCGAAAAAAACTTCTGAATGAAGAACAGAAAAGGCATGGTGACTGTGTGAATGTTTTGAAAAGGATAGGGCTGGACGAGCTGCGGATTATTTACAAAGATCATATCAGAGAGGACTTTCCCCGTGGAGAGCGCCGGCCCCTTTTCAGTATGGAGAAGCTGCAAAAGGCAGGACGGTATGACTGCTATGGCTATTATCAAGAGGATAGCCTTGTGGCATATGCCTGTTATATCCTAAGCCAAGATGGTTCTTATGCGCTGCTGGATTATTTTGCTGTTGTCCCCGAACTCCGTGGGAATGGAATTGGCAGCGAATTTCTGCGGAGCCTGAGAGGGAACGTGTCTGCGAAATGCGGCGTGTTCATCGAGGCCGAAAGTCCTGATTCCGCAAAGACTGAGGATGAGAAGGAGACACGGGAACGTCGTATTCATTTCTATCTTTCAAATGGAGCAAAGAAGACAAACTCGAAATGTCTGCTGTTTGGGGTGGACTACGACATCCTGTTTATATCAGGAAAAGAAGCAGGCAGTCCGACAGATCAACTGACTTGTGCAGTAGAGGCTCTTTATCGAGAGATTTACGGAGCAGCCTATGGTCGTATGTGCAAACCATATACTGTGTGGGATGGACGATGATAACCATAAAAAACGAAAACACAAGAGTCCGCTTGCAGTATAATCAAAATCGGAGCAGACGGATTCTCGTCTTCTCCGGGATCACACGGTAGGCGATTCCGTTCAGCTCGATGGTGCCGCTGTAAGCGCTTTTCATGCCCTCGGCGTGCCAGTACTTCTCGAACGCCTTCAGAAATCGCAGCAGCTTACTGGTGCCGTATCCCATGTTGAACGCAATCTGCTTCTCGATCTTCAAATCCCATGCCTGAATAACCTCCTCACCGATCAGGAAGCTCCATACTCTGAACATCGAACCCCTCCAAAATAACTGCTCGGCCCTGTTATTTTGGGTTTACCACGCTGACCAAAATCGCAGTCGGCCACCACGACGACCGGGAGCAGCAGTATCGCTCTATCGTCACTGACACGCGCCGACAAACGTCTCGAATATCGCTCTACTGGCCGGATTGACGGGAAAGTCAAATTCCGGGTGCCACTGCACCGCCCACACAAACCTTTGCCGGGTGTGCCTTATGGCCTCCGCCAGGCCATCCTCGGAAACCGCCATGATCTCCAGCTCTTCCCCCAGGCGCTTGATCGCCTGATGGTGGTAGCTGTTGACTCCCAGACGTTCCGTCCGGATTAGGTCATACAGGGGAGAATCCCTTTTTATGTTTACATAATGTGAAACAGCAGTATAGGGCGGCTTCATGTGATGCTCGATGCCGCTGTTATGCTCTGTCGGCAGATCCTGATACAGAGTCCCACCCTGCAAAACATTTATTAGCTGAATCCCGCGGCATATCCCAAGCACAGGCTTTTCCCGCGCCAGCGCTCTTTCATACAGCGCGCGCTCTATCCGATCCCGGTCTTCGCAGGATATGCCGCAGGCCGCCCTTCTCGGCTCCTGATACAGGGAGGGCGAAACGTCATGGCCGCCAGTCATCAGCAGCCCGTCGCATTTTTCGAATACCGCCAGCACATCCTCCGTCTCGCTGCCGAGGGGCAGAATAACGGGGATCGCCCCCGCCGCTTTTACTCCGTCCATATATCCCGGAAGCATCCAGATGCTGTCCTTTTCATCATCCCATAAGGGAACAACTGCTATTATTTTCTTTGCCATTTTCCTGTTTCCTGTATGCTATAGCTTCTTTGCCGCCGGATTTTCCATCAGGCAGATCTCAAGCAACTCCTTCAAATCATCGGGCTTGACATCGTCTGCTTTTTCATACTCCAGCTCGCTCACCGTGAGAAAATCAAAACCGCCTTCCCCATACATATCCCACAGCTCCTGTAACCGCTTATTCCTGTGGCGTCTATCGTTTAATTCAAAGCGGTGACGATTGAACCAGGAGGCGGTATCTCTGGAAATACTATAAAACTCCTCTCCAGTGGCAATGCACCTTACGGAAACCACGCCCATTTTGGGATGACCCTCTTTCCATTCGGAGATCATCTCTTTCTTCGTTTGCTTATCCATTATCAAATCCCCCTCCTTTCATTCCACTCATCGATCATATAAAATGATCACCGACATTATTATATTATTATATCATTTCGGCATCGTTCAAACAAGACACAGTCTGGCATTTTGATATTGTCAATATCAGTTTTCGTCTTGTTCTTTGGTGATATGCACTGCAAAAGGTTACTGATTCAGATCTCATGCGCATGGCATAAGAAAAGAGGATACGATGAAAAAATGGTACAATTTGTGTTCGCAAACAGCAGCGTAAGCGCCTTCCTGGTTCACATCCTTTGGGCTTGTCCCCGGAATTTGTGCAAAATCATTAAATTCCCGATGGAAAGCGGCAAAAATTTTCCAGTCGGTCCTCTTTTCCCTATTGACTTTTCCCCGGAAGTTGTCTATAATACTTTCGTAGTTTAAAGAAGGAGTGTCCTTTTTTATGAATCGCTTCGCTTCCGCGTATTATTACTTTACCTATTACTTTTCCAAAAAGTAATAGTGTTTTGTGTTGCGGAAAAGCGAAAACCAACAAAAGCCACCAGGCTGTGCAGCACGAACCGGCTGCACAGCCTTTTCTTTTTGTGGTGCGGCCAAAAAGTGCAGACAGGAACAGAAAAACATTGTAAAGGAGCTATTATCACCATGATCACAGTTTTGAAACCCAACGTAACCATCGAACAGCGCGACCATCTCATCGACTGGCTGGAAAAGCAGAAGGTGCAGGTTCACGTATCCGAGGGCAGCGAGTACACCGTCCTCGGCCTGGTGGGCGACACCGCCCACATCGACATGGATCTGCTGGCGAGCCTGGACATCGTCCAGTCTGTCAAGCGCGTCAGCGAACCGTTCAAAAAGTGCAACCGCAAGTTTCACCCGGATGACTCCGTCATCGACGTCAGCGGTGTGAAGATAGGCGGCGGGAACAATTTCTGCGTCATCGCCGGCCCCTGCTCCGTGGAAAGCCGGGATCAGATCGTCGGCGTAGCCCAGTCCGTAAAGGACAGCGGCGCGGACATCCTGCGCGGCGGCGCGTTCAAGCCCCGCACCAGCCCCTATGACTTCCAGGGTCTGCACGGGGAGGGCCTTATCCTCCTCAGCGAGGCAAAAAAGGCCACGGGCCTGCCCATCATCACGGAGCTGATGGATATGAAAGACTTCGACCTGTTCGAGGACGTGGACATCATCCAAGTGGGCGCGCGGAATATGCAGAATTTTGAAATGCTCAAGGCCCTGGGCCGCACCGACAAGACCATTCTTCTCAAGCGGGGCCTTGCCAACAACCTGAAAGAGCTTCTCATGAGCGCAGAATACATCATGGCCGGAGGCAACAGCAACGTCATCCTCTGTGAGCGCGGCATCCGTACCTTTGAGACCTACACCCGCAACACCCTTGACCTGTCCGCCGTGCCGGTGCTGCATCAGCTCACCCATCTGCCGGTCATCGTCGATCCCAGCCACGCCACCGGCCACTCCGACCTTGTCCCCTCCATGGCCCTGGCTGCCGCCGCCTGCGGTGCGGACGGCCTGATGGTGGAGGTTCATAACGACCCCATGCACGCCCTGTGCGACGGCGCGCAGTCCCTGACCCCCGCCCAGTTCGACACTCTGATGAAGCAGATCCGCAAGGTGCTGGAGGCTATCAAGGAATGACCATCGGCATTGTGGGCCTGGGTCTCATCGGAGGCTCCCTGGCCAAGGCATACAAGCGGAACCAGGACATCACCGTCCTGGGCTATGACATCGACGAGTCCACCGTGGAATTTGCCCAGATAGCCGGCGACATAGACGGCGTTCTCACCCCCGACCGTCTGGCGGAATGTGACCTGACGCTGATCTCCACCTATCCCCAGGCCAGTATGGATTATCTGGAAACCCACGCGGACGAGTTTTCCAAAACCGGCATCGTCATGGACTGTGTAGGCGTGAAGCAGGCCATGTGCGACTTCGCGTTTCCTCTTGCTGCGGCCCACGGCTTCACCTTCGTGGGCGGGCATCCCATGGGCGGCACCCAGTATTCGGGACTGAAATACGCCAAAGCCAATATGTTTGACCGCGCCCCCATGGTCATCGTCCCCCCGATTTATGACGACGCGGCCTTTCTGGCAAGAGTGAAGTCTCTTCTGAAACCAGCGGGCTTTGGCCCCATCAGCGTCACCACCGCCAAGCAGCACGATGAGATGATCGCCTTCACCTCCCAACTCTGCCATGTGGTTTCCAACGCTTATATCAAAAGCCCCACCGCCGGGATTCACCGGGGCTTTTCCGCCGGGAGCTACCGCGACCTGACCCGCGTGGCCTGGCTGAACCCGGATATGTGGAGCGAGCTTCTTCTGGACAACCGGGAAAATATCCTCTCCGAACTGGACGGATTGCTGGAAAACCTGAACCAATACCGGGACGCCCTGGCGAACGCCGACCAGCCCGCCCTGCGGGAGCTTCTGGACGAGGGCCGGAAGAGAAAGGAACAGATCGACGGATGATTTCCATTGACGTACGGGCCTCCCGCTCCTATCAAGTGCATATCGGCCAGGGGCTGCTCCCCTACCTGGGGCAAACCGCAAAGGCGCTGTGTCCCAGGGCGGAGCGGTTCGTCCTGGTGACGGACGACTCCGTGGCTCCCCTGTGGGACGGCAGTGCGCTGAAAAGCCTCCAGGCCACCGGTCTCGCCGGGGAGACATACATCCTGCCCCACGGGGAGGCCAGTAAAACGGTGGAAAGCCTCATAACGCTGCTGGACTACATGACCGGTCTGCGTCTGACCCGGAGCGACTGCATTATCGCCCTGGGGGGCGGCATGACCGGCGACCTGGCGGGTTTTGCCGCCGCCGTGTATATGCGGGGCATCGACTATATCCAGGTTCCCACAACGCTTCTGGCGGCGGTGGATTCCTCCGTGGGCGGCAAGACCGCCGTGGATTTGCCCGCTGGGAAAAACCTCATGGGTGCCTTCTGGCAGCCCACCTACGTGCTGTGCGACACGGACACTCTGACCACGCTGCCGGAGGAAATTTTCACCGACGGCTGCGCCGAGGTGATAAAATACGCCGTCCTGTTCGACGATGGTCTGTTCTCCCTGCTGGAACGGGAGGGGAAGGATTTTCCCCGCGAGGAGGTCATTGCCCAGTGCGTCCGCTTCAAGCGGGACGTGGTGGGCGAGGACGAGCGGGATTCCGGCGGGCGGCGGGGGCTTTTGAATCTGGGCCACACCCTGGCCCACGCCATAGAGGCTTGCAGCGATTTTTCCGTCTCCCACGGAAAGGCCGTGGCCATCGGCACCGCCGTCGTATGCCGTGCCGCCGGGAAAAACGATCTCTGCGCCCCGGAGGTGCCGGAGCGGGTGTGCGCGCTACTGCAACAATTCGGCCTGCCAACGGAAACGGACATCCCTCTTGCCCGACTGATGGAGCCAATGCTCTCAGACAAAAAGCACACCGGCAGCCATATAAACCTTGTGGTGCCGGAAAAGATCGGCCTATGCTCCATGCGTTCCATGGACGACGCGGCCCTCTATCACTTTATGGAAGCGGGAATGTGACATGAAAGCCACCATTTACCCCTCCCCCCTCAGCGGGGACATACCGGCCATCGCCTCCAAATCACAGGCCCACCGGCTGCTGATATGCGCGGCCCTGGCGGATAAGACGACAACCATCGCCTGTCCTACCCTCTCGGCGGACATCACCGCCACGGCGAACTGCCTGCGGGCTTTGGGCGCGGATATTGACTATACGGACGGGGTTTTCACCGTCCGGCCCATCTCCACGCCGACGGCCCGGCCTGTGCTGGACTGCGGGGAGAGCGGCTCCACCCTGCGGTTTTTGCTGCCGGTGGTGTGCGCCCTGGGCGCAAATGCCGAGATCCGCATGGGCGGACGCCTGCCTGACCGGCCCCTTTCCCCCCTGTGGGAGGAGCTGGAACGCCACGGGGCGGTTTTGACAAAGCCCAGCCGTGAGTGCATTGCTGTCTCCGGCCAGCTCACCGGCGGGGACTATACCCTGGACGCAGGCATATCCTCCCAGTTCATCAGCGGGCTGCTGTTTGCCCTGCCGCTGCTGGACGGCGTGAGCCACATCCAGCTCACGGGGACGCTGGAATCCGCCGCCTACCTGGACATGACCATCCGGGCGCAGACCCTTTTCGGCGTCAGGAGCGTATTTGAGGACGGGGGCTATACCCTGCCCGCCGGGCAGCGCTATGTCTCCCCCGGCACGGCGAAGGTGGAGGGCGACTGGTCGAACGGGGCCTTCTGGATCTCGGCGGACAGGATCCTGGGCGGCACTCTGAACATCACGGGCCTTGACCCCAGCTCCCCCCAGGGGGATAAGGCGGCAGAGGCTCTGTCCCTGCGTATCGCTGCGGGCAGCGCCGTCATCGACTGCCGGGATGTTCCCGACCTCGTCCCCGTCCTCTCCGTGCTGGCCGCTGTCAGCCCCGGGGAGACACAGTTTATCAACGCCGGGCGGCTTCGCATCAAGGAAAGTGACCGCCTCCAAACCACCGCCGCCCTGCTCTCCGCCCTGGGGGCGGACGTGCAGGAGCTTCCGGAGGGCCTTGTTGTGTGCGGAAAGACCCAGCTTACCGGGGGCGAGGTGGACAGCGCCAACGACCACCGCATCGCCATGAGCGCGGCTATCGCCGCCATCGCCTGCACCGGGCCGGTCATTCTCCACGGGGCGCAGGCTGTGAACAAGTCCTATCCCGCCTTCTGGGCGGATTATCAGCGGCTGGGAGGCCGCGTCACGCTGGAGGAGGAGCCATGAGCAACAGCTTCGGAAGCCGCTACCGCTTCACCATCTTCGGCCAGTCCCACGCCCCGGCCATCGGCGTGACTATCGAGGGGCTACCTGCCGGGTTTTCCCCGGATATGGAGGCGCTGGGGGCCTTTTTGGCCCGCCGTGCGCCGGGCCAGGGGCCGTATTCCACTCCCCGGAAGGAGGCGGACAGGCCGGAGTTTATCGCAGGTCTGGTGGACGGCCACACCTGCGGTGCGCCGGTGACGGCGGTTATCTATAACACCAACACCCGCAGCGGGGACTATGAAAACCTCCGCCGCGTCCCACGCCCCAGTCATGCGGACTATGCTGCCTGGGTCAAATACGGCGACGCGCGGGATGTGGCCGGAGGCGGGCAGTTTTCGGGCCGCCTCACAGCGCCGCTCTGCGTCGCCGGGGGGCTTGCCCTTCAGCTTCTGGAGCAGGAGGGCGTTTCCATCCGCGCCCGTATTCTCTCCATCGGCGGGGAGACGGAGCCGGAGAAAATGCGCTCCAGGCTGGACGGGGCCAAGGCCGCCGGAGATTCCCTGGGCGGGGTGATAGAGTGCGTGTGCCAGGGCGTCCCGGCGGGGCTGGGCGAGCCGATGTTCGGCGGCATGGAAAACCGCATCAGTCAGGCGGTGTTTGCCATTCCCGCCGTGAAGGGCATCGAGTTCGGGGCCGGGTTCGCCGCCGCAGGACTTACCGGCAGCCAGAACAACGACCCGTTTTATTATGACGCCTCCGGCGTCGTCCGCACCCGCACCAACAACCACGGGGGCATTCTGGGCGGCATTACCAGCGGTATGCCCATCGTATTCCGGGCCGCCGTGAAGCCCACCCCCTCCATCGGTATCGAACAGGACAGCGTCGACCTGACCGCCGGGACGAACGTGAAACTCACCGTTTCCGGGCGGCACGACCCCTGCATCGTGCCAAGGGCCGTTCCGTGCATGGAGGCCGCCGCTGCCTGCGCTGTTTATGACGCGCTGCTGGAAAATAGGAATTAAGGGGAATCACCATGGAATTATCCCAATTACGAGAACAGATAGACAGCCTGGACAGGCAGATCGTGGCCCTGCTGGAGCAGCGGCTGGATGTAGCGGAGGGCATCGCCCGCTATAAGCTGGAGCATGGCCTGCCCGTGCTGGACGAGGGGCGGGAGGCGGAAAAGCTGGCCGCCATCCAGGCCCTCTGCCGCCCGGAAACAGGCGACGCCCTGCGGGACGTATACGTCCACATCCTGGCCGCCAGCCGCGACTGGCAGACCAGGCTCATGGAGGGTTCCCATGGAGAATAAATATGGTCTTCTGGGCCGGACGCTGGGCCATAGCTGGTCGCCACAGATACACGCCATGCTGGCGGATTACGACTACCGCCTGTATGAGACGGAGCCGGAGGTCTTGGGGGATTTTCTCACCACCACGCCCCTCGCGGGCATGAACGTGACCATTCCCTATAAAAAGGACGTCATCCCCTACTGCGCCCAGCTCTCCGACGCGGCGCGCCGCATCGGCAGCGTGAACACCCTGACCCGCCACAGCGACGGCTGGCACGGCGACAACACGGATTACGACGGCTTTGTTTATATGGTGAAAAGCGCCGGTATCTCCGTGGCTGGGGGCAAGGCGCTGGTCTTCGGCTCCGGGGGCGCGTCCCTCGCGGTGAAGGCTGCGCTGGCAGATTTGGGCGCGGGGCCAATCGTCACCATATCCCGCTCCGGGCCGGACAACTACGATAACCTCGACCGTCACCGGGACGCGAGGCTGCTGGTGAACACCACCCCCCTGGGGATGTACCCCAAGACCGGGGTCTCCCCTGTGACCGTGGCGGACTTCCCCGCCTGTCAGGGGGTGCTTGACGTGGTGTATAACCCCCAACGCACCCAACTGCTGCTGGAGGCGGAGGCGCTGGGCCTGCCCCATGCCGGGGGGCTTTCCATGCTGGTGGCCCAGGCGCGGCGGAGTGCGGAGCTGTTTTTGAATCTTTCCATCCCGGACGGGCGGGTGGCGGAGATCGTCGCCGCCCTCTCCCGCCAGATGGAGAACATCATCCTCATCGGTATGCCCGGCTGCGGCAAAACCACCATCGGCCAGGCCCTGGCCACGGCCCTGCACCGCCCCTTTTACGACGCGGACGATCAGGTGGTGGAAAAAACTGGCCAGTCCATCCCGGCGCTGTTCGCCGCCGGGGGGGAGGCGGGGTTCCGGGCGGAGGAGACCGCCGTCCTGGCGGAGCTTGGGAAGGGTTCCGGGGCCGTTATCGCCACCGGCGGCGGCTGCGTGACACGGGAGGAGAATTACCCCCTTCTGCATCAGAACGGAACCATTATTTGGCTGCGCCGGGCGCTGGACGCGCTGCCCTCCGATGGGCGGCCCCTGTCCCAAATCCACTCGGCCCAGACCCTTTATGAGCAGCGGAAGGGGCTGTACCGCGCCTTCGCGGACGCGGAGATAGACAACAACGGCCCGGAGGAGGAGACGCTTCGGGCGCTGATGGAGGTACTGCAATGAAAATTCTCGTTTTGAACGGCCCGAACCTGAACCTTCTGGGGATTCGGGAGCCGGGCATCTACGGCAAGGAGAGCTATGACGCCCTGGAGACCTTCATCCGGGAGGTCTGCGCCAAGCACGACGTTATATGCGAGATTTACCAGTCGAACCACGAGGGGGTGCTGGTGGACATGATCCAGTCCGCCCTGGGGGCGGTGGACGCCATCGTCATAAACCCCGCCGCCTATACCCACACCAGCGTCGCCATTCTGGACGCACTGAAGGCCGTGGCCCTGCCGACGGTGGAGGTGCATCTTTCCGATGTGAACGCCCGCGAACCCTTCCGCCAGCTCTCCTATGCCGGGATGGCCTGCGAAAAGACCTTCGCCGGGTACGGCTTCGACGGCTATCGCCTGGCCATAGAATACCTTGTGGAAAAATACGGGAGCCAATAAATGGAGCTTTCTGACTACGCCCGCGCCCTGGCGGCAGCGAACCAGGCCCTGGGGGACATTGCCGCCCGGCGGGAGACCTTTTGGGGGAACCCAAAATACCTGCCCTTCGACCTTGTCAAGGGCGTATGCAGCCTCACTGTGTCCCAGGAGGATATAGCCGACGCGGCGGCGCGGCTGGAGCGGTTCCGGCCCTTCATCCAGGCCCGCTTTCCCGAAACGGAGGAGACAGGCGGGCTGATAGAATCCCCCCTCCGGCCCATCCCCGCCATGCAGAGGGCTCTGGAGGACGCCTGGGGCTGCCCCATCCCCGGCAGGCTCTGTCTCAAGATGGACAGCCATCTGGCCGTGGCCAGGTCTGTGAAGGCACGGGGCGGAATATATGAGGTTTTAAAGCACGGGGAGGATCTGGCTCTGGCCGCCGGAAAGCTGCGCCTGACGGACGATTACGCCTGCCTGGCCGGGGATGATATGCGGGACTTTTTCCACCAATACACCATCCAGGTCGGCTCCACCGGGAACCTGGGCCTCTCCATTGGCATATCCGGCGCGGCCCTGGGCTTTCAGGTGAAGGTGCATATGTCCGCCGACGCGAAGCAGTGGAAAAAAGACCTGCTCCGCGCCCATGGGGTGCAGGTGCTGGAATACCGGGACGACTATTCGCGGGCCGTGGCGGAGGGGCGCAAAGCCTCTGACGCCGACCCCAACAGCTATTTTGTGGACGACGAGCGCTCCAAGGATTTGTTCCTTGGCTACGCCGTGGCCGCCGGGCGGCTGGAAGTACAGCTCCGGCAGCAGGGCATCCCTGTGGACGCGGAACACCCCCTGCTGGTGTACATTCCCGCCGGGGTGGGCGGCGCGCCGGGGGGCGTGACCTACGGGCTGAAGCAGGTGTTCGGGGATAACGTCCACTGCTTTTTCACCGAGCCGGTGCTGTGTCCCTCCGTGCTGCTGGGCTTCGCCACCGGGCGGTATGAAAAGGCGAACGTACACGATTTCGGCCTCTCCGGCCAGACGGAGGCGGACGGTTTGGCCTGCGCCAGTCCCTCCGGCTTCGTGACCCGGCTGGACGAAAACCTGGTCTCCGGCTGCTTCACCGTGCGGGATCAGCGCCTGTATGACTTTATGGGTCTGCTGCACAGGGCGGAGGATATTCTCATCGAGCCATCGAGCTGCGCCGCCTTTATCGGCCCCGCCGCCCTGAATACCTGGCTCCGCTGTCAGCAATATCGCGAGGCGCACGGCCTGACCGACCGGGTCATGGCCCAAAGCACCCAAATCTGCTGGGCCACCGGGGGCAGCCTGGTGCCGGACAAGATATGGGCGCAATATTTATCCCACTGCTGAAAACAGGGCGGTTCCTCGCGGAACCGCCCTGTTAGTATTTGGGGGGATTACAGTTTATCGTTCTTCCCCTTTCCCTTCTCCGTCAATGCAGAAACCGCAGACAGGAAAATCCTGTGGCCAACGCCGTAACCGTCGGGGACAACCGTTTTTCATGGCGCGTTCTCTCTATTTCACCGAATCTGTCCGTCCCCGTGAATGACATATTTATAGCTGCACAGCTCCTCCAGGCCCATGGGGCCTCTGGCGTGGAGCTTTTGAGTGGAAATGCCCATCTCACAGCCCAGACCGAACACGCCGCCGTCGGTAAAGCGAGTGGAAGCATTCACATACACCGCCGCGCTGTCCACCTGGGCGGTGAACCGGGCCGCCGTGTCCGGGTTTTCCGTCACGATAGCGTCGCTGTGCTTGGTGGAGTGGCGGGCGATATGGGAAATGGCGCTCTCCGCGTCCGGCACAACGGCTACGGCCAGGATATAGTCCAGAAACTCCGTATCAAAATCCCGCTCCCCCGCCGGGACGCCGGGGATGATAGCCGCCGCTCTCTCATCCAGCCGCAGCTCCACGGGGACAAGGCCCGCCGTCTGGCGCTCTGTCACCAGCTTTTCATGGAGCATAGGAAGAAAGGCCGCCGCCACATCCTGATGGACGAGGCAAACCTCCTCCGCGTTGCACACGCTGGGGCGCTGGGTCTTGGCGTTTTCAATGATACGCAGGGCCTTGGCAAGGTCGGCGTCCTTGTCCACATACACATGGCAAATGCCGGTGCCGGTTTGGATGCAGGGGACGGTGGCGTTTTCCACGCAGGCCCGAATCAGCCCCGCACCCCCGCGGGGGATGAGCAAATCCACCAGGCCGTTGGCGGTCATGAGTTCCGTACCGCTGTCGTGAGAAGTGTCCTCGATTAGGCTGACGGCGCTGGCGGGCAGACCGGCCCTTTCCAGGCCCTGGCCCATGGCGTTTACGATGGCGTGGCAGCTCCGCCAGGATTCCCGGCCACAGCGCAAAATACAGGCGTTGCCGCTTTTTACCGCCAGGGCCGCCGCGTCGCTGGTAACATTGGGGCGGCTCTCGTAAATGATAGCCACCACGCCCATGGGGACGGCCACCTTCTCGATAATCAGGCCGTTGGGCCGCTCCACACGATCCAGCACCCGACCCGCCGGGTCAGGCAGCGCCGCCGCCTGGCGGATTCCGTCAGCCATACCATCCACCCGCTCCTGGTCAAGGAACAGCCGGTCAAGCATGACCTCTGAGATATGGCCCCTGGCCGCCTCCATATCCTGGGCGTTGGCCGCCAGGATGCTCTCCGCGTTTTCCAGAAGGCTTTCCGCCATATATTCCAGGGCGCGGGTCTTCGTCGCCCCGTCCGCCAGGGACAGGGCCTGCTTGCCCTCCTGGGTCTTCAAAAGTATTTCATGGGTCGTCATTTGTTTCCCTCTCCTTTTCAGCGTTTTCCGATAAAGCGTGTTCCCACGTCCTTACCGTCCATAATGTCATACAGCAGCTCCGGCTTTTGGCCGTTGGCAATAATCATATCGATGCCATGGGCCTGGGTCATTTGGGCTGCTTTCAGCTTTGTTCCCATACCGCCCACGGCGAGGCCGCTGCCCTTCCCCCCGGCCAGGGCCTTTATCTCCGGCGTGATGGCCTCCACGCGGGAGACTAGCTGCGCCGATGGATCCGTATGTGGGTCAGCAGTATATAGCCCGTCAATGTCGCTGAGAAGGATCAGCAAATCCGCATCGATAGCACAGGCCACGATCGCCCCCAACCGGTCGTTATCGCCCACGGCAATCTCCTCCGTGGCAATGGTGTCGTTCTCATTAATGATAGGAATAGTTCCCAGCTCCAGCAGGCGGGACATGGTGATTTCAAAGTTCCGGCGGCGGCTGTCGTCCTTCAAATCGTCCCCGGTGAGGAGAATCTGGGCCACCACATGATGGTAGTCGGAAAACAGCTTGTCGTATATATACATCAGCTCGCACTGCCCCACGGCGGCGGCGGCCTGCTTGGTGGGCATATCCGAGGGCCGCGCCCCCAGGGACAGCTTGCCCACCCCCATTCCAATGGCCCCGGAGGACACCAACACCAGGCTATGCCCGGCGTTTTTCAAGTCGCTCATCACCTTGACCAGCAGCTCGACCCGCCGGATGTTAAGCTGTCCCGTGGCGTGGGTCAGGGTAGAGGTACCGATTTTGATTACAATCTTCATGTGTGCCTGCGCTCCCAATGATATTTTTCGCTATATTATATCATGCTTTGCGGTTCTGCCCGAAGGGCAGGAGCAAAGCGATTAAATATAAAAACGGCCTGGCGTTATTATACCACGCCTCCCCCACAGCCGCAATAAAAAACACGCCGTACCACCGCAGGAACACTGGACAATTCGGGGCGATGGCGGAATATAAGATGTTCGCTTCCCCCGTCTCGGCAAAATCCTGCATATAACTACTCGCGGCGCGTAAACCATACACGCCGCGAGTAGCCGCACAACAATCTATGCGATTTTTCCCTCCCACAAGTCGGAAGCGGTCACGACTCCAAAAGCGCCCGCTCTGGGGTGACAAGAATTTTCACCTGGGCCTTTTTCTCCGGGCCGGTCAGGGTCGCGAAGCCTTCCTTCACAATATCGTCCAAATACACGCGCTTTGTGATATAGCCCGGCACGGACAGCCTGCCGCTGCTGAGAAGATCGATGACCTCCTCGAAATCCGGGCCGTTGTAGCAAATGCTGCCCACGATGTTCTTCTCCGACATGACCAGCACGTTGGGATTCATGGTGATGTCCTGCACCCAAATGCTGGTAATGACCTCATAGCCATGGGGCCGGATGCAGTCCCGCAGCAGATGGAAGCACTGCTCCGAGGAGGTGGTCTCAAACGCCACGTCCGCGCCGCGGCCATTCGTGAGCCGCCGCACCTCCGCCACAACGTCGTCCACGTTGGGGTCGAGTACCACGTCCGCGCCGGTATTTTTCGCGTACTCCTGGCGGACGGACTGCCGCTGCACGGCGATGATTTTCGCCGCACCAAGCGCCTTCAGGCAGGCGATGGTGGCAAGCCCGATAGGCCCGGCACCGGCCACGACGGCGGTCTGGCCTGCCTTAAAATGGCCCACCTTAAGGGAGTGATACCCGACGCTGAGCGGCTCGACGATAGCCCCCTGCTCAAAGCTCATTCCCTCCGGCATTTTGTGTACCAGCTTCTCCGTGAAGTTGCAGTATTCCGCAAATCCGCCGTTATCACTGACAAAACCGAGAAAGCTCAAATGCTCGCAGACGTTCAAATTTCCCGTTTCACAGGAGGGACAGTCTCCACATACCACCAGCGGCTCCGGGATGACCCTGTCCCCTACCTTCAGCTTTTTGCAGTCCGGGCCGACGGCCACTACCACGCCGGAAAACTCGTGACCCATGGTCACGGGGTTCACGCACCCGGTCACATACTGGGGCGTGTTACCCGGCGTAAAAATCGGCCCGTCCAGATACTCCTGCAGGTCAGAGCCGCATATGCCGCACCACTTCACCTGTATGCGTACCTCGTCGCCTACCGGGGCCACATCCGGCACCTGGTCGACCCGTAAATCCTTCGATGAATAAAATCTTGCCGCTTTCATTTTTGCCTCCTGAATATATTTGCAAATTTGGTTTGATAATTAACTAACGTTATAATATTCCTCCCCAACTCTATTGTCAAGCGACTTTTTTCTCTGACATATTGCCATTTTTTGGACTTTGTACACTTCTAAACACAATGGAAGAAAACAGCACAAAACAGAAGGAAATGGAACAAATCGGAACAAAATTGGCCGCGCATTTGGCGCGGCCTGGTGATTAATCTGTTGTGGTTCCGGCTTGGGATGTGCCGTCGGCTGCACTTTCTTTGGCACTGTCGTTCTTCAGGTCGTCTCCGGCCTCCTTTACGCCGTCGGCAATGTCCTCCCCTGCCTCCTTCACATCGTCCATGGCATTGTCCACGGCATTTTCTCCGGCACCCACTACGCCGTCCTTTGCGTCCTTATCCTCATCGATCACACCGTCTCCGGCATCGGCTGTTCCGTCGTCCATGGCATCTGTGGGACTTGGATCCGCAGTGGATGCGGACGCCACAGGCGTGGGTGAGACCTTGACCTCGCTTGTGGAATCCTTGGTTCCGCAAGCTGAGAGCATACTAAACAGCAGCAGTGCCGCCGTTATGGTTGAAAGGATGGTTTTCATCATTCCGCCTCCGATTGTTATATTAAAAGTAACAGCCTTAGTATGCCAACTTTCTGCCCCAAGTTTCACGCCGTCGGCAAAAGTTTTTGCATAAACAGGAAATTTTTCCTACAACATGACATTTTATTAATCAACAACCGCGCCATGTATATGCTATAATATCCCCATGGAACGAGAAAATACCTGTTGCTTTACCGGCCACCGGGCCGAAAGGCTTCCCTGGAAGAACAATGAATCCGCCCCTGCCTGCCTGGACTTGAAGGCAAGGCTGGAGGGGGCTGTTTCCGCTGCCTATGAAGCGGGCTTCCGCCACTTCCTGTGCGGCATGGCCACCGGCGCGGACATCTACTGCGGGGAGGCCGTGGCCGCGCTGCGGGATGCGCGGCCTGACATCACTCTGGAGGCCGCCATTCCCTTTGACGGACAAGACAAAGCCTGGCCCGCTGTATGGCGGCTGCGTTATCAGCGGCTTGCAGAGCGCTGCGATACCATAACCGTGCTGCATACTATGTACACCCCGGACTGTATGATGGACAGGAACCGCTATATGGTTGACCGCTCCTCTCTGCTCATCGCCATATATGACGGTCACACCCGCGGCGGCACCCAAAACACCATGCTTTATGCCCTGCGGCAGGGCTTGGAGATTGTAGAGCTGTCTCCCTGAGCCGCAGACAATACGAGTGCGAGGAAAATCCCATGAAGAAAAAAGGCATTATAATCGCCGTTGTTGCGGCAGTGCTGGCACTGGCCTTGTTTTTTAGCGGAAGAGCGCTGTATCGCCATCTGACAGATGGCCGGTCGTGGGCTGCCACCATGTTCTCCTGGCAGCTCCAAAAGGACACATACACAACAGACGAAGACTTTGCTGCCTATCTGGCAGAGAAGGCAGCGGAAAACGCCCTGTCCTACGTCATCCCGGAGGACGTAAGCATGACGGTCAGCGTGGAGCGGCACATCTATAGGGAGATGGACTATTTCGTTTTAAACTCTGAGGGAGACGGCCTGCTGTTTTACTTCACCGGCGGCTCCTATATCGACCAGCCCAGGACGGTTCACTGGCAGTTTTTGAACCATCTGGCGGAGGATACGGGCATGACCATCATCGTCCCGCTTTACCCCAAGCTGCCGGACACAAATGCAGTCGGATGCTATGAGCTGCTGCTGGCTTTTTATGAGAGCTATGACACCTCCGGCAGTCAGGTGGCATTTATGGGCGATTCCGCAGGAGGCGGCATGGCCCTGTCCCTGGCAATGCAAATAAGAGACGCCGGTCTGGAGGGGCCGGAGGCCCTGGTGCTGCTTTGTCCCTGGGTGGACGTCACCATGTCGAACCCGGCCATAGCCGAATATGAAGCCGACGACCCGGCGCTGGACGCCGAAATGCTGACCCATCTGGGCGCATTGTGGGCCGGAGAGCTGGACAACGCAGATCCTGTCGTCAGTCCAATCTACGGCAACTTTGAAGGTCTGGGGTACATCACCCTCATCACCGGCACGAACGAGCTTTTATACCCCGACATCACCGCCCTGGACGCGCTTCTGACCGACGCAGCCATCGAACACGACATTATCGTCGGGCAGGGAATGTTTCACGTCTGGCCGCTGTATATGGATTACGGCATCCCAGAGAGCCAGGAAACCTACGCGCAGATCCTGGCCGTACTCATGTGAGCAGACACAGGATAAGTCCATAGACTACGGAGGCGGAGAGGCCGAAGGTTATCACAGGCCCCGCAATGGTGAACATCTTCACAGCAGTACCCAGAATGAAGCCCTCCGTCTTAAATTCCAACGCCGGGGAGACCACGGCGTTGGCAAAGCCGGTAATGGGGACCAGGGTTCCCGCCCCTGCGAACTGGGCCAGCCGGTCATAGATTCCCAGTCCAGTCAGCAGGGCGGAGAGGAACACCAGCGTCATGCTCACCGCCGTGGCCGCGTCCTTCTCGTCAAGGCCCGCCCAATCGCCATAGAGCATGGAAAGTCCCTCGCCCAGGCAGCAGATCAGGCCGCCCACCAGAAAGGCCCGTACCAGATCCCCTGCCAGCGGCGATTTTGGGGCCATGCCCTTAATATATTCACTGTACTCCGCGTTTGTCATTTTCATCTTTCATCACCTGATTTAGATTGCCCGATTTCAGAAAATGCTATGCAGGATTCGTCCATTTTTCTAAATCCTGCATTTTTACTCCTTACCCATCAGCAAGCGGCAGCTCCGGCTTTCACCAGAGCTGCCGCTTGCTGACAAATTGAAACTCCGGCAGCCCCCTAGAGCTGCCGGAGTTTTTGAAATTTGCTTTTAGCCGAAATTAATCCTCGTCGAGAACCTCGTCCTCTTCCGGGGCAATGCCGGTAGCCTCGCCGGTGGCAGAGATCTCATAGACCAGCGCATCCCCGCGGGGTTCGGGCCTGCGATCCCGCTCGCGCTCCCGGTCATTGCGGCGGCTGTTGTTGCGGGCAGGAGCCGGTTCCGGTTCGATCAGGGCGCGGATAGACAGGCTGATCTTCTGCTTGTCGTTGTCAATAGCGGTGATCTTGGCGTCCACCTCCTGGCCGACGGACAGAACCTCGTCAGGCTTGCCGATGCGGCGGTTAGCGATCTGGGAGATGTGAATCAGGCCGTCCACGCCGGGCAGAACTTCTGCAAACGCGCCGAAGGGCATCAGCTTCACGACCTTCACGGTGGCCACATCGCCTACATTGTAGGCCTCGGTAAACTTCAGCCAGGGGTTGTCCTCCGGCTTGCGGTAGCCAAGGGAAATTTTCTTCTTCTCCGGGTCGAAGTTGATGACATAGACATCAATCTCCTGGCCCACAGAAAGAACATCCTCCGGCTTGCGGATGCGCTCCCAGCTAATCTCGGAAACGTGTACCATACCATCCACGCCGCCAATGTCCACAAAAGCGCCGTAAGAAGTCATGCTCTTGACGGTTCCATGATAGACCTTGCCCTTTTCGATCTCGGCCCAGATCTTCTCCGCCTTCTCCTTGCGCTCACGCACCAGGACGCTGCGGATGGAGCCGACAACGCGCTTATGCTTTTTCTCGTCAACCTCGGTAATGCGGAACCGAACCGTCTGGCCCACCAGGCCGGTCATTGGTTCGCCCCGGTTCAGCCCGGTCTGGGAGGCAGGGATGAAAATCCGCACACCCTTCTGGTTGATGACCACGCCGCCCTTGTTCTCCTCGGACACGCGGCCCTCCAGAATGGTTCCTTCCTCCATAGCGGTCTGCACGTCGCGCCAGTTCCGCTCCGCATCCAGGCGGCGCTTGGACAGCTTGACAGTACCCTCTACGTCATTGACTTGCACAACGATAGCCTGGATCTCATCACCAACTTTTACCAGGTCGTTAATGTCTACGCCAGACTGGTCATTGGTAAACTCAGACGCGGGTATGTACCCGGAATGCTTTGTGGGCAGGTCAATGGAAATCTCCGTCGCGCTGACGCCGGCCACGACGCCGGTGACTGTGTCGCCGTTATGAATGGTCTTGATAGACTCCTCAAGCATCTGGTTGAAGGTCATCTCTCCTCCGTTGGCAGATGCTTCTTCAGCGGCGGGCGCAACCTCCTCAACAGGAGCGGCCTCTGCGGCGGCTTCCTCAGCAGCGGGAGCCTCCTCCACGGCGGGCGCGGCCTCCTCGGCGGGTGCGACTTCTTCTACAGCCGTATTTTCCTCCAGGGCTGCGTCTTCCCCCACAACAGGCTCGTCCTTCACGATCTCAGACTCGTTCATTTTGCTTACTACCTCCTTAATGATCCACGAGGGTGTTGAGGCCCCGGCGGTAATCCCCACTGTCTCGAAGCCGGACAATGCATCCAGCTCCAGCTCGTCCGCGTTCTGCACGAACAGCACCGTATCGCAGCGCTGCCTGCAAATCTCTGCAAGGTGGACGCTGTTTGCGCTGTGGAGACCTCCCACGACTACCATGGCGTTACTTTCGCCTGAAAGCTGCCTGGCCTCATTTTGCCGTATACTCGTGGCTTCGCATATTGTATCAAAGAACTGGGCTTTTGTATAGACTTTTTTTAAAGAATTAATATTTTGTTCACTGTTTTCTTTGTTTGACGTTGTCTGGAAAACCACTGTAAAATCAGCATCCGAGGGCAAAGAAACCTCCTCCGCCCACCGATGGAACGCAGCCAAATTGGGCGTCACCACCGCTCCCTGACACCAGCCGGTAATGCCCTGCACCTCCGGGTGGGACGGCTCGCCAAATATCACCACCTGGCGTCCCTGGGCGCTGGCCTGGGCCACGATTTGGTGAATACGGGCCACCTTGGGGCAGGTGGCGTCGATAATCTGGCAGCCCTTTTCCTCCAACTGCTCCCGCTCCCGGCGGGACACGCCATGGGAGCGCAGCACCACCGCCACGCCGGGAGGAACCTCCTCCACGTTCCTGGCCGTCCGCAGGCCGCACCGCTCCAGGCGGGCCACCTCCGCGCCGTTATGGATAAGCTCTCCAAGGCTCCAAACATCCCCGGCGGCCAGAGCCTTTTCCGTCATGGTCACAGCCCGGCTCACGCCAAAGCAAAACCCGGCGCTTTTCGCAAGGCGCAGCTCCATTATCTATCCTCCAGGCCGAACCGCTCCCGAATCAGGCCGCAGATATACTCAATGCTCTCCTCCAGGGTAAAGTCCGTGGTGTCCGCCAAAATCGCATCCTCCGCTGCCCGCAGAGGCGCAGCGGCCCGATTGGCATCCTGGGTGTCCCGCCGGAGCATATTGTCCATAACCTGCTGAAGGGTGCAATTCTCTCCCTTCTGTAAAAGCTCGGCCAGGCGACGCTTTGCCCGCGCCTCAGCGGAGGCGGTCAGAAATATTTTCAGCCCCGCATCCGGCAGTACCACCGTACCGATGTCCCGGCCATCCATGACCACACTGCCGGTTTTCGCCATGTCCCGCTGCATCTCCAGCAGAAAATCCCGCACCGCCGGAATGGCGGAGACGGCAGAGGCGTACATGGATATTTCCGGCTGACGGATCTCGACTGACACGTCCTCTCCGTTCAAATACATCCGCTGGGTGCCGTCCGGCCCGTAATCCAGGCGAATAGAAAGCTCCGGCAGCAGGGCCGCCACGGCCTTCCCGTCCGTTTGGTCTATCCCGGCCCGCTGAACGGCCAGGCCCACGGTGCGGTAAATGGCCCCCGTGTCCACATAGATGAAGCCAAACCGCGCGGCGGCGGCCTTGGCGATGGTACTCTTTCCCGCTCCGGCAGGGCCGTCGATGGCCACGGAGCAATAGGCGTTATTCATAGATACTCTCCCTATCTCGTTATCGTCACGGCCCTTCCGGCACAGCGGCCAGTGGCCCAGGCAATCTGCAAATTATAGCCGCCGGTATATCCGTCCACATCCAGCAGCTCTCCGGCAAAATACAGCCCCGGCACCAGCTTGGAGGCCATGGTGCGAGGGTTTATCTCTCTCACGCTGACGCCTCCTGCGGTGACGATCGCCTCCGCAACAGGACGCGGCCCGGAGATGGGAATTTCCAGCGCCTTAAACCGTCGCACAAGCTCCCGCCGCTGCTCACGGGTGACGGAATGTACCTTCGTCTCCCCCGGTATGCCGGAAAGCTCCACCAGCACGGGAATCAGCGTCCGGGGGGCCAGATCGTCCAGGGCATTGGCAAAGTCCCGGTTGCGGTATTTTTCAAAATCCCGTAGGATGCGGTCATCCAGCTTTTCCTCATCCAGGGCCGGCTTCAGGTCGATGGACAGGCGGTATTCCCGCTCCCCCCACTTTCGCATATGTGCGCTGGCCGACAGCACCAGCGGCCCGGTGATACCGAAGTGGGCGAAGAGCATTTCCCCTTGCTCATGATAGACGGCCCTGCCGTCCTCCAGGGCCGTCAGCCCCACGTTTCGCAGAGACAGGCCGGACAGCTCCCGGCAGAAGGGCGCGGGGCTTTCCAGAGGAACCAGGGACGCCCTGGGCGGCACGATGGTATGGCCCATGGCGGCGGCCAGCCGATGTCCCGCCCCCGTGGAGCCGGTGCCGGGGTAAGAAAGGCCACCGGTACACAGAATCGCCGCCCCGCAGGAAATCTCGCTCTCCGGGGTGGAGACCCCGGTCACGCCGGTTTCATCCGTCAATATCTCTTCGGCGCGAGTATGGAGCCAGGTTACGCCCTTTCTTTTCGTCCAGTCAGCCAGCCTGTCCGCTATATCGTCCGCCTTGTCCGACTGAGGAAACACCCGGCGGCCCCGCTCTGTTTTCAGCGGTACTCCCAGTGACTCAAAAAATTCCATAACCGCCGCCGGAGGGAACGCGGTAATACTGCTGTATAGAAATTTCGAGTTTGTTGGAATATTTTCCATAAACTCCTGGGACGTACACTGGTTTGTCACATTACAGCGGCCCTTGCCAGTGATACGCAGCTTGCGTCCCAGGCGCTGATTCGGCTCGCACAGCACCACGCGCAGGCCCCGCTCCGCAGCCGTCCCGGCTGCCATAAGACCGGCGGCACCGCCTCCGATCACGACGACGTCAGCTCTCAACGGTGGTAAATACCTCGTATTCGCTCCACAACTTTTCCAGATAACCGAACGTCTCGTCCAGCTTCTGGGGTCGGCGGGCCGCCACCGCCACAATCAGTGCGTTTATCAGGCTCATGGGCGCCACCAGGGAGTCCAGAAAGGACACCATATCGCTTTTGGCATAGAGGCTTATATCCGACTCCTGCGCAAAGGGAGAATGGTCATTATCCGTTAAAGCAATAACCGTGGCTCCCTGACGCTTGGCAAACTGCATGGCCTTCAAAGAGCTGGAGGAATAGCGGGGATAGCTGATACCCACATATACGTCGCCCTTCCCGATGTGCATAATCTGCTCGCAAACCTCGTTGGTCGTGGTGTCATGGATTAAGCATACGTCGCTCATCAGAAGATTCATGTAAAAGCCCATAAAGCTGGCAAGTGACGCAGAGGAACGCATTCCTACTATATACAGGTGATTGGCCCCGGCAATGGCGTCTACCGCCGCCTGAAAGCTCTCCCGGTCAATTTCCTCCAGGGTACTTTGGAGCTTTTCTTCATCGGAACTCATAACGGCTTTCAGAACATTCTCGTCCCCCACCATGTCTCTGGCCACCGCAATGCGCTGCACGCTGGTAAGACGGTTGCGCACCATCTCCTGCATGGCCTTCCGCATCCCCGGATAGCCGTCATATCCCAGCTCCGTGGCAAAGCGAACCACCGTGGACTCGCTGACGCCAACGGTTTTTCCCAGCTTTCCCGCCGTCATAAAGGCGGCCTTGTCGTAATTTTCCGTGATATATCGGGCGATGAGACGCTGTCCCTTGGAGAAGGAATGGCCTTCATCCGCCAGCAGCGACAAAATATCTTTATCCATTTCTAATACAAATCTCCCACAAGCTGTCTCCGGCAAAATGCCGGCACGCATAATAATACTTGCATTTTCAAAAAAATGCAAGTATTATTAGCAAATTTAAAATTTCCTTTCAAATCCTCCAAATTTTCTTGGAAGAATTCCCTATTTACTGCAATTTTTTAAGAATGAAATTTCATCCTTCGTCATATGCCTCCATTTTCCCGGCGGCAGCTCCCCCAGCAGCACAGGGCCTTCCGCAATGCGGATAAGGCGGCTGACGTGGAGACCGACAGCCTTGCACATCCGGCGTATCTGGCGGTTTTTCCCCTCGTGAATAGTTATCTGTATCTCCGCCCCGTCTCCTTTCCTCTCGATCAGTGTGATGTGAGCCGGGCGGATTGGTTCTCCCTCCAGGGTATCCATGGCCCGGAGCTTTGCAAGAGAGCCAGGGATGTCCTTCCCCTGGACAAACACGGTATACAGCTTGTCCACCTGATGGGAGGGGTGCATCAGGGCGTTGGCCGCCGCTCCGTCATTCGTAAGAATAAGAAGCCCCTCGGAATCCATATCAAGCCGTCCCACAGGGTAAAGCCGTCCGCCCGCGTCTGTCACCAGCTCCGCCACGGTGGGGCGGCCCCGATCGTCCCTAAGGGTCGTAACATACCCGCGAGGCTTATTCAGTACTATGTAGGTTTGCCTGGACGGCAGGCGCAGGGGCTGGCCATCCACCAGAATCTCGTCCTGCTCCGGGTCTGCGGACATCCCCAGGGAGGCGGTCTCGCCGTTTACTGTGACGCGGCCCTCCCGTATCATATCCTCCGCCGCCCGGCGGGAGGCAATTCCTCCGGCGGACATCAGCTTTTGCAGTCGTTCTCTCATGACAGTGTGTAAATATCCCCCTCCATCCAGCCGAAAAAGCTCTTGATTTTTTCGGTCGATTGTAAAATGAAGTTGAACACCTAAAAAATCCATAGCAA
>JAJQCH010000095.1 GCA_021202795.1 Oscillospiraceae bacterium | reverse complement strand
TTCAATTGCTATGGATTTTTTAGGTGTTCAACTTCATTTTACAATCGACCTTTTTATTATATCATTTTTTGCCCCATGGTCAAGCAATTTGCGTCAAAACCCGTGAGGAAAAAAGGGAAATATGTGGAAATTTCCCGCTGTATCTCGACCTTGGGGCGGGATTGTGATACAATAACCCCAAAAGACATAAGCCATGCTTTTCTTCCGCCCTGGGGATGAGAGCAAAGCATGGTGATGTGCAGCGCGGCTTGCAAGGGAGAAGATGAACATATGCCAAAACAACACATATGCGTCGGTATCCTGGCCCATGTGGACGCAGGGAAGACGACGCTGGCGGAGAGTATGCTGTATCTGACTGGGAAAATCAAAAAGCCGGGCCGGGGGGATCATCGGAACACCTATCTGGACACCCACGACCTGGAGCGGGCCAGAGGCATCACGATATTCTCCAAGCAGGCCATTCTGTCCATGGGAGATATAGATCTGACACTGCTGGACACGCCCGGTCACGCGGATTTTTCCCCGGAGGCGGAGCGGGTTTTGCAGGCGCTGGATTACGCTATCCTGGTCATCAGCGGAACAGACGGCGTACAGGCCCATACGGAGACGCTGTGGGCCTTGCTGCGACGGTATCAGGTTCCCGCCTTCGTGTTTGTGTCCAAAATGGACGTGCCGGGAACGGAGCAGACTGCCCTGATGGAGGAGCTGCGCCGCCGTCTGGGAGAGGGCTGCGTGGATTTCTCTCCCGCCGGGGGAAATTTCCGGGACGAGGCCGTCGCTATGCTGGACGAGGGGGCGCTGGACGCGTTTCTGGAAACAGGCCGCGTCCCCGACGAGGGGATCGCCGATCTGATACGCCGGCGGAGGCTGTTTCCCTGCTTTTTCGGCTCCGGGCTGCGGATGGACGGGGTGGAGGAGTTTTTGGACGCCCTGGGCCGCTATATGCGCCAGCCCCAATATCCGGAACCCTTCGCCGCACGGGTGTTTAAAATTGCCAGAGACGGCCAGGGAAACCGGCTTACCTATATAAAAATAACCGGCGGAACCCTTTCCGTCCGAACCCCTATTCGGTATCTGCCGCCCCACGGCGGGGAAGCGCTGGAGGAGAAGATAAGCCAGATCCGGCTGTATTCCGGCCTGAAATACGACGCCGTCCCGCAGGTGGAGGCGGGGCAGGTGTGCGCCGTCACGGGGCTTACGAAAAGCTGGCCCGGCCAGGGCCTGGGAATGGAGCCGGAGGGAGCGGAACCGCTTCTGACGCCGGTGCTGGGCTATCGGCTGGTGCTGCCCAAGGGCTGCGAGGAGCGGGTCATGCTGCCCAAGCTGAAGCTGCTGGAGGAGGAAGAGCCGCAGCTCCATGTGGCGTGGCAGGAGGGCCTGGGCCAGATACACGTTCAGTTAATGGGCGCGGTGCAGACGGAGGTGCTGAAAAGTCTTATCCAGGAACGCTTCGGTGTGGAGGTGGAGCTGGACACGGGATGTATACTGTATCGGGAGACCATCACCGGGCCGGTGGAGGGCGTGGGCCATTTCGAGCCGCTGCGTCATTATGCGGAGGTGCATCTGCTGTTGGAGCCGGGAGAACCAGGCTCCGGCCTGGTTATCGATACTGTGTGCAGCGAGGATGTGCTGGACAGGAACTGGCAGCGGCTGATTTTGACCCATTTGGAGGAGAAACAGCACCTGGGCGTATTAACCGGCTCTCCGCTGACGGATGTGAAGATCACCCTTCTGGCCGGTCGCGCCCACCCCAAGCACACGGAGGGCGGAGATTTCCGCCAGGCCACCTATCGGGCGGTGCGCCAGGGACTGATGCAGGCCGAGAACGTGCTTCTGGAGCCGTATTACGCCTTTGAGCTGGAGGTACCCGCCGACCAGGTGGGACGGGCCATCAGCGACATCCGGGCCATGGGCGGAACCCACGAAAGCCCTCTGATCCAGGAGGACAGGGTCACGCTGACCGGCTCTGCCCCGGTGGCCGCCATGGAGGGGTATATGACACAGGTGGCTGCCTATACAAGGGGCCGGGGCCGTCTGGTCTGCCGGGCGGATGGATTCCGTCCCTGCCGGAACGCCCAGGCGGTCATAGAGGAAATCGGCTACGACCCGGAGGCGGATGTGGAGAACACGCCGGACAGCGTGTTCTGCGCCCATGGGGGCGGGTTTACAGTGAAGTGGAACCAGGTGCATGAGTATATGCACCTGGACAGCGGGCTGGCCTCGCCTGTCCAGCCGGAGAACGCTACGCCGACGCTATATCCCCGGAATCTGGACATTGACGAGAAGGAGCTGGAGGCCATCATGGAGCGGGAGTTTGGCCCCATTCGGCGGCCCGTTTATTCCGTCCCTGTCCGGGCTGTCGCGGAGGAGCAGCCCAAGGCCCCGCCCAGGCGGGAGTGCATCATCGTGGACGGGTATAACGTCATATTCGCCTGGGATGAGCTGAAGGCCCTGGCCGCCCAGAGCCTGGAGCTGGCCCGGAACCGCCTGATGGATATGCTTGCCAGCTACCAGGGTTACACCGGGCGGAACGTGGTGCTGGTGTTCGACGCCTACAAGGCCCCCGACAATCACGATGGAGCGAAATTTGATCATTCCGGCCTCCATGTGGCCTACACCAGGGAGGGGGAGACGGCGGATATGTATATCGAGGCCCTGGCCGGACAGATCGGAAAGAACGAGTCCGTCCGGGTCGTCACCTCAGACCGGCTCATCCGGCTGGGGGTGCTGCGGGCCGGGATTCTGCGAACCTCCTCCAATGAATTTATATTGGAGGTAAAGCAGACGTTGGAACAGATAGATTTCGTATTAAAGGAAACGCAAAAATAGACCATGGAAAAGGAACTGGAAAAGCGCATAGAGGAGCTGGCCGAGCGCTGCCAGCGGACGGGCCGGGTTACAATGACCGGCTTTCTCACCCCGGCGGAGCTGTTTGAGGCAAACGCATGGGCGGGACGGCAGGACTGGTGCAAAGCCCTGCCCTTCGGCGGTCATCCCGCCTGTGAGCGGCAGGCGATGTTCTTCCTGCCGGAATATATGGAGGCGGAGGATTTTTCCGGGGAGGAGTATATCCATGCCCTGCGGGTGCGGGCCTATTACGCCGCCCCCACCCACCGGGATTACATGGGCGCGGCCCTGGGTCTGGGCATCCGCCGGGAATTTGTGGGGGACATCTGGGTGGAGAAGGACAGCGCGGTCATCTTCTGCCTGCCCTCCGTGGAGACGCTGCTTCTGGAGGAGCTGAAAACCGTGGGCCGGGCCAATGTGAAAGTATCTCCGCTGGCCCTGGCTGACCTGCCGGAGCCGGAGCGGAAGGTAAAAACCATGTCCTTCACGGTGAAAAGCCTGCGGCTGGATGCGGTGGCCGGGCATATGTTCGGCCTGTCCCGGACAGCGGCGGCGGAGGCCATTCGACAGGGGGCGGTGTCCTTAAATTACGCCCCCTGCCTCCATGTGGACGCCCCGGTGTCCGAAGGGGACGTTTTGTCCATTCGGGGCCGGGGCAAGGGGGCGCTGACCCGGATCGGAGAGAAATCCAGGAAAGACCGTGTCTTTCTGGAGGCGGAGATCTATTTATGATATAATCCGTCCGTCCCTTCCCAGGAGGGGTTACAAAAATGAAAAATTTTGTATTTATTGTATCTATTTGTAATAATCAGTCTCTTGCAAAATCATAAGAATCTGTTATAATATTGATTATAATTTTTGCAAATGTAATCAATAGGGAGAGAAATTATGAAATTCTTGAAAAAACTCAAACGGCGCATTGTAAAATGAAACTGCAATAGTAAAAAGAATATCCATAGTGA
>JAJQCH010000091.1 GCA_021202795.1 Oscillospiraceae bacterium | reverse complement strand
ACTCTATTGAAGCTTTTCGCGGATGTGTTCAACTTGCACTTGCAATTTTCGTCTTGATTTTTTCCCACAGAGTCAGAGACTGTTCCTCTGTCTTGGCGACGCTTTCCGAATAGATAAGCTCCACCGTCCCTACCTCCTGGCCGTCCACATAGGCAACGGCCTGACCGGCGGTCTGCCCCGCTTCTACCTGGGCATAGACAAAAGTCGGTAGGGTGTATTGCACGGTAACATCCTGCTCCACTGTCCGCAAAACATACAGAGGCCCTGCAGCAGTCACAGAAACCTCCTCCGCTTCTCCCCCGATTACCGGCACAGTCCAAGCCACCTCCGCCAACACATCGCTGTTTGTATAATCGCCATAGGCCCAGTCGTACAGAGCTGTGTGGTCATTCCAGTCGTCTGGATCCTTCAGCGTTACACAAACAAGAGTCATCCCATCCCGCTGGCAGCAGGTGACAAGGGTTCTGCCCGCCGCCTGCGTATAGCCGGTCTTCCCGCCGAACACGCCCTCGCACTCCCACAGAAGACGATTGTGATTTGTAAAGGTATTTTTTCCAATGGTAATACTGACCGTGCCGGTTATATCACAGAACGTCTCGTTTTCAATGGCTGCCATCATAATCGTCGCCAGATCCCTGGCCGTAGAATAATGCCCGTCATCATTCAATCCGTGGGGATTGGTAAAATGGGTGTTGTCGCAGCCGAGAGCGGCAGCCTTTTCGTTCATCAGGTCTACAAAAGCCTCCTCAGACCCGGAGGTCGCGCAGGCCAGAGCCGTTGCCGCATCGTTGCCGGAGGCCAGCAGCAGTCCGTATAGCAGCTCCCGGATGGTTATCTCCTGCCCTGCTGTCAGGTACATGGAGGAACCCTCCACCTCTGTCCAGGCTTCCTCCACAGTAACGGCAGCATCCAAATCGTCCCACTGCTCCAAAACCACCAGGGCCGTCATAATCTTGGTAGTGCTGGCAATCAGCCGCCGTTCGTCCGCGTTTTGCTCAAAAAGCACCGTACCCGTGTCCGCCTCCACAAGGATAGCCGCCTGGGCCGATATGTCCGGGGCCGTATCTATAGCCAGCGCCGGCGCGGCCAGGAGAATCATGAAGGCAATCATCAGGACAACCGCCGTCCCGCATTTCATGCAAAGCACCGCCTTTCCTGTGGGCTGTGGTCAGTTTGCCCGCTTTCGTTTGAGTAGGTATTTATCCAAATATCCCTCCAGCTTTTCCATCAGCTCCGGCAGCAAATCCAGCAGCCTGTCCGCCGTGGTGAAGGCGGGGGCCTGAATACTTACCATTCTGGCACCGCCGTCCCGAATCAGAAGAAAACCCACCGGCTCCACCTTCTCCGCTGCGCCGCCACCGCCCCACACGCCGGTTTTGGCGTTATTTCCGGCCTTGTCATTGCCACCGGAGGCAAAGCCATAGCTGACGCGGGACACCGGCACCAGGGTCGTTCCGTCCGCCATAACGATCGGGTCACCTATGCAAGTGTTGGAGCTGATCATGCCGTGAATTTTATCCATAGCCGTCCCCATCAACTCACTGAGAGGCTCATTCACTGTCCTCCGCTCCCTTCCTGTTTTTCCTGCAAGCCCGCCAGTCCCTCCAGAACCCAAGGGCAAAGCGCCCACCGATGGCCGCTGCCTGATACAGCCGCAGCGTCACCACAACGGTTCCGAAAAACACCTGCTCCCCGCCGTCAAAATCCACCGCCGCTCGCAGGTCGGGATGAGAAACGCGACCATCAGCAGCGGCCAGCAGGCACTCCATCGCCGTTCCCACCGCCATATAGGTCATGGCCGCCCTGTACGGGTCAGGCCCGGCAGCGACATAATGAATACGCAGGGTATCCACACGCGCCCGCCGAACGATGAAGCACAGCGCGTCAAAACCGCGCAGAACCAGCGCCTTTATCGTTGGAAGCGAAGCATGGACAGGCTCCTCGTTAGCTTTCCCAGAGAGAGGAGATTTATCCCTCCGTTTCTGCCTGGTGGGTTTTGGGGGCAGAACCCGGAAGGGTACCGGCCCTGCCTTGATTTTCAGTGAAAATGACCCGTCCTCCCAGGAGACGTCTATCCCCATGGGAATCAGCCCCAGAAGCACGAGCGATGGTATCACAATGCCGGAAACGGCCCAGCCGGTCAAATGGCCTCGGCCTCCTCGCTGGCTTTTTGCGCTTCCTCCGCAGCCTTCAGCTCGTCCACCTTCTGCTGAAGCTGGGCCGCCGCGTCGCTGCCGGTCATATCCGGCAAATCCGGCAAATCTTCCAACCGACTAATGCCCATGGTGCGCAGGAACAGATCCGTGGTGCGGTAGAGGGTGGGTCTTCCCACCGCCTCCAAATGGCCGCAGGCTTCAATAAGCCCTCGTTCCGCCAGCACACCCACGGTATAGGAGCTATCCACCCCGCGCATCTGCTCGATATAGGCCCTTGTCACCGGCTGGAAATAGGCTACGATGGCCAGCACCTCCAGAGACGCAGGGGATAGCTTGGGTGCGCGGCGCTGCTCCAGGGCGCGGGTGATCTCCGTGGCGTATTCCGGGGCGCTGTGGAGCTGGAGAGAGCCGTTCAGCCGTACAAGGCGCACCCCTCGCCCCTGCTCCTCATATTCCCTGGCCAGCGCAGCCCCGGCGTCCAGGACGGACTGCTCGTCTGCATCCAGCACCAGGGCTATGCGCGCCGCACTCACCGGGTCGCCGGAGGCGAATAAAATGGCCTCTATCCCGCTTTTCAGGCGCTGTTCATCCATAATCCATACTCTCCAATAAATCCTCTCTATCGCCGCCGGTGAAGGTGACGACATAGTCCTCCCCTTCCTCTTCCCGATCGATGGTCACACCGCCCATGGAACACATTTCCAGCAGGGAGACAAAGGTTGCCACAAGCTCCGACCGGCTGGCCGCCATGGCATAAAGCTCCCGAAGAGAAGCGGTTTTCCGCCCGGACAGCAGATCTATGAGCTGGCGGCTTTTCTCCCGCACGCTGTACAGGATGGGCCGGGGAACAGGTACGCGATTTTCCTCCTCCGGGACGGAAACACCCTTTTGCAGCATCCCCGCCAAAGCGGCCAGCAGCTCCCATGGTTGATGGGAATAGTCATAGGCCCCATATTTCGGCATTGGCTCCTGGGGCGTGGAAAACAGAAGCGCTCCTGCCTCCAGCCCCTTGCTCAGGGCCGGGATGACTTCCTTCACCGCCGCGAAAGCGTCCCGGCAGCGGAGCTGCTCCAGGCTGGAAATGAGAAGCTCCAGCTCGGATACCTCCTCCGTTCCGGCCAAAAGCGTTTTGGTCTTAATATACACCAGATGGGATGCCATCTGAACAAACTCGCTGGCAACCTCCAGATCCATGCGCTGCATCCGGGCCAGCCAGTCCAGGTACTGATCCAGAATGTCCGCAATTTTAATATCTCGTATCTCTATCTTATTTTTGGACAGGAGCATCAATATCAGAGTCAGCGGACCTTCAAAGTCCTGCATTTCCTCTTTTGATTTTATGATGCCCTCCAGATGAAAGGTTGGAGTCTCCATATCAGCGGCTCACCAGATTATAACCAAATTCTGCAAAAATAAACAGCTTGTCATAGAACCAGCCCGTGACCGTGGACAGCACCCCGGACACCGCGCCGGTGGCCACCAACACCACCATGATAATCATGCCGTATCTTTCATACCTCATCAGCTTTTCATAGGCACTGTCGCTCAGGAAGGAATACAGCACCTTGGAGCCGTCCAGGGGCGGGATGGGTATGAGATTAAAAACCGCCAGGGCCAGGGAGAGATAGGCGGTGGTGAGAACCATTTGCACAATGGCGGTCATGACTGCGTTTCCTCTCAGATACAGGGGCCACAGCAGGCCGTACAGGAACAGAAATACGATCGCAATGATAAAATTGCACACCGGCCCGGCCAAAGCGGTCAGGGCCATACCGCGCTTGGGGTTTTCGAAGTTTCGCATATTCACCGGCACGGGCTTCGCCCAGCCGAATTTGAACAGCACCATGCACACCAGTCCCCATACGTCGATGTGACGGATGGGATTCAGTGTCAGGCGTCCGGCGTTTTTGGCCGTGTTGTCTCCCAGCTTGTAGGCCACAAACCCGTGGCTCAGCTCATGCAGGGTAATACACACCAGGGCCGGGATCACCGACAGGAGAATATCCGTCAGCACCGACCAGTCCAGGCCGTTCCAAATTGTCGTTAACGCGTCCATGGTTTTCCTCCCAAATCGGCCCAAAGATATTACACCCGCGCGGAGATAGCCCCCATCAGCTCCTGTCGGCCTGTGCGCTTTTCAGCGGAGAAGGGCAGCAACGTAATGTCCTCCCCCAGCGCCAGAGTCTCCCGTACCAGGGCAAGATTCGGTTCCATCTCCGATTTTTTCAGCTTATCCCACTTGTTCGCCACCACGATGCGGGGGCAGCCGCAGCTTTCAAACAGGCCGTTCATCATGCAGTCCAGCTCCGTGGGCTTATGACGGCCATCCACGATCTGCACACCCAGGGTGATATTCTCCGGCTGAGAAAAAAAATCCTCCATCAGCCGGCCCCAGCGTTCCTTTTCCGTCTGGGGAACCTTGGCATAGCCATAGCCAGGCAGGTCAACGAACCAGACGGCGTCCGCCACCAGAAAATAGTTCACGTTGGTAGTCTTGCCCGGCGCGGATCCGACCCGCGCCAGGTTCCGACGGTTTAAAAGGCAGTTTATCACCGAGGACTTCCCCACGTTGGATTTCCCGGAAAACACCACGCAGGGCCGCCCGTCGTGAACAAACCCCTTTTTATCTCCGGCGGATTTTACAAATACAGCTGGCTCAAACCGCATTGTCCGCCTCCCGGCACAGCGCGGCGTCCAACACCGCCTCCACCCGACTGGCAGTGATGAAATTCAGCGCCGCTCGAACGGTCTGGTCGATCTCCGCCAAATCCGGCTCATTGTCAGCCGGGATGATGACTGTGTGGATGCCCGCCCGCAGAGCAGCCATGGTCTTTTCCCGCAGGCCGCCGATGGGCAGCACCCGACCCCGAAGCGTTATCTCCCCAGTCATGGCCACGTCCTGCCGGACGGGGATTCCAGTCAGGGCAGACACCAGCCCGGTACAAATGGTGACGCCGGCGGACGGCCCGTCCTTCGGCACGGCTCCCTCCGGGAAGTGGATGTGTACATCCTTCTTTTCATAAAACTCCGGTTCCACGCCCAGCTCCTCCGTATGGCTACGGATATAGGTCATAGCCGCACGGGCGGATTCCTTCATCACGTCGCCCAGGTTGCCGGTCAGCTCCAGCTTGCCGGTTCCAGGCATGACACCCACCTCGGCGTCCAGTATTTCCCCGCCTACACGGGTCCATGCCAAGCCGTGGACAAGGCCCACCTCCGCCGTGACAGCGGCCTTGGTGTCCTTGAACTTCGCCGGGCCAAGAAACTCCTCCAGCCCTCCGGCCCGAATATAGCGGGACTTAAACTCTCCCGCCACAATGCCCGCCGCCGTCTTGCGGCAAAGGGTGGCAAGCTCCTGCTCCAGTTTGCGCACGCCGGACTCTCTGGTATACAGTGCGATCAGCTCCCGCAAGGCCCCGTCGCTGATGCGAATCTGGTTTCCGTTCAGCCCGTGTTTTTTCCGCTGCTTTGGTAGCAGGTGACGCTTGGCGATAACAAGCTTCTCCTCATCCGTATAGCTTGAAAGCTCCAGCACTTCCATCCTGTCCAGCAGGGCCGCAGGGATGGTATCTGCGGTATTGGCCGTGGTGATGAAAAACACATGGGACAGATCAAAAGGCAACTCCAGAAAATGATCCCGAAACTGACTGTTCTGCTCTGGATCCAGCGCCTCCAGCAGGGCTGCCGACGGGTCGCCCCGGTAGTCGGAGCCAAGCTTATCTATCTCGTCCAGTACCATAACCGGGTTTTTGCTGCCCGCCTGCTGGATACCGGCCATAATGCGGCCTGGCATAGCGCCCACATAGGTCTTTCGGTGGCCCCGAATCTCCGCCTCGTCATGAACGCCGCCCAGGGAAATGCGGCACAGCTTTCGATTCATGGCCCTGGCGATACTCAGGGCAATGCTTGTCTTGCCCGTTCCCGGAGGGCCAAGCAGGCACAGAATAGATCCCTTCGCCTCCGGCGACAGCGCACGGACGGAAAGATATTCCACAATGCGGTCTTTAATCTTTTCCAGCCCGAAATGGTCGGCGTCCAGCGCTCTGCGTACCGCTTGGATGTCCAGGTTTTCCTCCGTCTCTCTTGTCCACGGCATTTCCAGGCAGATGTCCAGATAGTTGCGGATAACAGAGGATTCCGCACTGCCATAAGGCTGCTTGGCCAGGCGGCTTATTTCCTTGTTCAGCTTGGCCGCCACAGCCTCCGGCAGATCGCCCTTGGCGACGGCCAGGCGATATTCCTCAATATCGTCCCCTCCGCCGAACTCGTCCTCTCCCAGCTCCGCCTGAATACTGCGAAGCTGCTCCCGGAGGTACATTTCCCGCTGCCCCTTTCGGATACGGCGGGCAGTCTCGTCGTTCAGCTCTATTTCCGCATCCAGCACGTCCAGCTCCCAGCGGAGCATACGGTTCACCAGCGCAATGCGCCGCACAGGGCGCAGCTCCTCCAGCACAAGCTGCTTTTGGTCGCTTCGCATATAGATATTCTGAGTAACATAGTCCGCAACATAGCCTGGGTCGTTGCTCTCCATGATGGTGTGCAGGATCTCCGTCATGTCCAGGCCGCAGGTCTCGCCGTATTTTTCCACCAAACCGTAGCACTGGCGCATAAGCGCCTCTCCCTTCACGGCAGAGCGTGGAGAGCTTTCGTCCTCCAGCGTCTCGACCTGAACGCGAAAGTAAGGAGTCTTGGCCGTCAGGCAAATAAGATAACCACGCGAAACACCCTCGACCATGGCTTTTCCTTCCTCCCCACCGGGAACGCGGAGGATCTGCCGCACATGGCATATGGCGCCTATTTGATAAAAGCTGTCAATTTCGCCCGGCTCCTGCTGGGAGGGGTCACGCTGCGTCACGAGGAACACCGTCTGACCCGCATCCATCGCCGCATCCAGAGCGGCCATATCGCCGGAGCGCTCCACATCAAATATGACCCTCATGCCGGGAAAAACGGAAAAGCCCCGCATAGGCACCATGGGCATGGTTTTTTGTTGAAAAGTGATTGTAGCTTCAGTATCCATAAATTTACAATAATATACCTCATGGGCCGCACGTTCTGTGCGGCCCTGTTCTTGTTTTCTTACGATGCTACGTCTCGGCTGAGCCGTTTCCTTCTGTACACAACAGGCCGGGAGCCGTTCCGAACACAGTCCGCTGTGATGACAACTTTTTCTATGGATTTATCGGAAGGTATTTCAAACATCACGTCGGTCATAACGTCCTCTACTATGCTCCGAAGGCCGCGGGCGCCAATTTCCATGGCGATGGCCTTGTCCGCGATAGCGCCCAGGGCGCTTGGCTCAAATTCCAAGGTCACATCGTCATAGTGCAACATAGCCTGATACTGCTTCACCAGCGCGTTTTTCGGCTCCGTCAGAATACGGATGAGATCCTCTCTGTCCAGGCTGTCCAATGTGGTGATGACTGGCAGACGGCCGATCAGCTCCGGGATGATGCCGAATTTCAGCAGATCGTGGCTCTGAACATGGGACAGTATTTCTCCCATATCCTTTTCCTTTTTGGAGGATACCTCACCACCGAAGCCCATGCTTTTGCGATCAAGACGGTTTTCGATAATTTTCTCCAGTCCGTCGAATGCGCCGCCGCAGATAAACAGGATGTTTGAGGTGTCCACATGGATAAACTCCTGGTGCGGATGCTTGCGCCCGCCCTGGGGCGGAACGGCGGCCACCGTCCCCTCCAATATTTTCAGCAAAGCCTGCTGCACGCCCTCGCCGGACACATCCCGTGTGATGGAGGTGTTCTCACTCTTGCGGGATATTTTGTCCATCTCGTCAATATAGATAATGCCATGCTCGGCGCTCTCTACATCAAAATCCGCCGCCTGGAGCAGTCGGAGCAGAATATTCTCCACATCCTCCCCTACATAACCGGCCTCGGTCAGGGTGGTGGCGTCGGCAATCGCAAATGGAACGTTTAACATCCGCGCCATCGTCTGCGCGAAAAGGGTCTTGCCGCTGCCCGTCGGTCCCACAAGCAAAATGTTGGATTTTTGCAAATCCACGTCTGTTTCGCCACCGTGGAGAACCCGCTTATAATGATTATACACCGCCACAGACAGGGCTATTTTCGCCCTGTCCTGGCCGATGATATACTCATCCAGCGCAGCCTTTATCTCCTTGGGCTTTGGCATATTTTCGGCGGTTAGCTGACCGAATCCGGCATCTCGCCTGTAATCCGGCTGTTCCCCCAGAACGTTCTCCTCGCCGATAATGTCCACGCACAGGCGGACGCACTCATCACAGATATAGGCATCGTTTCCGGCAATCAGCCGTCCCGTCTGAGACTGCGGCTTGCCGCAAAAGCTGCATCGTATCGTCTTTCTATCGCCGTCTCTCGGCATTCGCTCGTTCCCCTTTATCTTTTATAGATGACCTTATCGATCAGACCAAATTCCTTGGCCTCCTCCGCCGTCATAAAGTTGTCCCGCTCACAGGCGTCCACAATGACTTCATAGGGCTGATTGGTGTTCTCCGCCAGAATATGATTCATCCGCTCCTTGATGGTTTCCAGTCGGCGCAGATGGATGGCCATATCCGTGATTTGTCCCTGGGTACCGGCGGAGGGCTGATGAATCATGATCTCCGCGTTAGGCAGGGCAATACGCTTGCCCTTGGCGCCGCTGGACAGCAGAAACGCGCCCATACTGGCCCCCAGGCCCACGCAAATGGTGGACACATCGCACTTGATATACTGCATGGTGTCATAAATCGCCATACCTGCGGTAACGCTTCCGCCGGGGCTGTTAATGTAAAACTGGATGTCCTTGTCCGGATCCTGCCCCTCCAGATAGAGAAGCTGGGCCACCACAAGGGATGCCGTAGTGTCGTTTACCTCCTCCGAAAGCATGATGATGCGATCGTTCAGCAGACGGGAAAAAATATCATAGGAACGCTCTCCACGGGAGGTCTGTTCCACTACATATGGTACTAAGCTCATGATAACATTACTCCTTTCCATGAAAGCCTATCCATTTTTTGTCTTGCTTATTCCGCCTCAGGGGCAACCTCCTCGGCAGCAGCTTCCTCCACCGGTTCAGTTTCTTCTGCAGCAGAATCCTCCGCCGGGGCTTCCTCCTCAGCGGCGGGAGCCTCTTCCTCCGGCTCCTCCTCCACAGGCTCGGTGGGACGCCGGTGGTGAAGATAATATCCGCAGCGCGGCGAGTCTTAATGTCACTGACAATAGCGTCTACAGGGACAGCGTTCTTCACGGTCTCAATGCTTGCCTGGTACTGGTCGGCCACCTTCTCATACTCCGCGTCAATGTCCTCCTGGGAGACCTCGATGCCCTCTGCCGTCGCAATCGCGTCCAGCAGCAGCTCAGTCTTCACCCGGCGCTCCGCCGTGGGGCGGCACTGCTCCCGGAAATCCGCTACCGTCTGACCAAGGTACTGGAGATAAAGCTGAAGGTTCAGGCCATTCATCTGCAGATTCTGGTCATATTCGTTTATCATATTGTCGATCTGCTCTTCCACCATGGCGTTGGGAATATCTGCCTCGATGGCGTCTCCGGCCTTTATGATCAGATTATTCTGGAAATCCTCCTCCGCCGCCGCGGCAGCGCTCTCTTCCAGACGGGTGCGGACAGAGGCTCTATACTCCTCCAGCGTGTCGAACTCGGAAACGTCCTTGGCAAACTCGTCGTCCAGCTCAGGCAGCTCCTCCTCCTTGACCTCATGACATTTTACATGGAATACAGCGGGCTTTCCGGCCAGCTCCTCCGCGTGATATGCCTCAGGGAAGGTGACGTCAATGTCCTTCTCCTCTCCGGCGGACATTCCCACGACTCCGTCCTCAAAACCAGGGATGAAGGAGTTGGAACCAAGCTCCAGATTATGACCCTCGGCAGCGCCGCCGTCGAACGCCTCGCCGTCTATGGTGCCGAGATAGTCGATGACCACGGTATCTCCCTTCTGGGCGGGACGCTCCACGGTCACGATCCGGGCGTTGCGCTTCTGCACCTTCGCCAGCTCTGCATCCACTTTCTCCTCCAGCACTTCCGCAGAGGCTTTGGGGGCTTCCACACCTCGATACTGGCCCAACGTTACCTCAGGCCAAACCGCAGTGGCAAAGGAAATTGTCAGCTCCTTTTCCTCGGATACCTCTGTATTTTTCACCGCAGGACGACCCACTGTACGCAGCCCCAGCTCCTTCACGGCAAACTGGAATGCGTCCGGCGCAATCTCCTCAGTGGCGTCTTCATAAAAAACGTCCTTGCCATACATACCCTCGATGACCATGCGGGGAGCCTTGCCCTTGCGGAAGCCCTGAATATATATCTGGCTTTTGTTCTTCTGATAGACGGTGTTGATGGCCTTCTCAAACTCGGCGGCATCGCACGTCACGTCAAAGGAAGTGGTGCTTTTTTCCTGTTTCTCTACATTCTTTACGATCATGGGTTGGTTGTCTCCTTCCTATATTACACAGATGAAAAAAGAATTTATAAAGTGAATCAAGTTTGTATTGTATCAAATCTCATAGAATTTTACAAGGCTTAAAGAAAATTCTGTCCCCGGAAACGCATATATGCCGCGTTCCCTCCCATACGCCGTTAAAGGCCAGGCGCAGACTGTCCGCATGAAGATGACCGCTACAGCATACCTTCGCCTCATATTGCCGCAAAAGATATAAGATTTCCGGGCAGAGATACCCGCCGTATTTCGGCGGATAGTGGAGAAAAACGTACTTATCCCGCTCCCCCGCGGCCTTCAGACTGGCCTCCAGACGCAGAGCCTCCCGGTCAATCAGCTTTTTGTCGTGAACTGAGCTGCGGGATTCCTCATAAAACCAGCCCTTCGCACCGCATATGGCGGCATTTTCCCCATAAGGATAGGCGTTGTTGCGGAGAAAGCTGATGGTGTGTAAATCATTTTTCTCCAGAAAAGCATTCATCTTGGCCGACGAGGTCCACCAATAGTCGTGATTTCCCTTCACAATAATTTTCCGGCCAGGCAGGGCCTCAATGAAGCGAAAGTCCTCCAGCGCCTCGTCCAGATCGATGCCCCAGCTTATATCTCCGCAGAGAACACACACATCCTCCGACCCCAGGGTCGAAAAGCCCGCCTTGATTTTTTCAACATAATTTTCCCATCGGGATCCGAACATATCCATAGGCTTATTGGCCGTAAGGGACAGATGCAGATCGCCTATGGCAAAAAGTGACATAGGTATAAACGCACCTCCTGCCGCAGATACTATCTGCGAGGTGATTGAGATGGATAAAAGAAGCTGTGACCGCCAGGACTGCGACTGTATCAGCGGTGTTTGCTGCACCGTGGAAAACTGCAGACATCACGCCATTGGCGACGTCTGTACCGCTACGCACATCAACGTCAAGAGCGAAAATGCCACCACGGAGGCTGAGACCTTCTGCGGCACCTTCGCGCCTGTGGACACCTGGCAGACCCTGTAAAACCTCAGGGGCGGCTCCGCGCCGCCTCTACATACGCGGGGCGCTTATGCCAGAAACTCCGCCACGGCCTTCTCCATGTTCCCGGTCTCCACCCACTTCGTAAAGCGGACGGGCTTGTTTGCCAGAGAGGCCAGGGGCGCGGGGGCGGCAATCCCTGTCTTGGCCGCCAGCATATCCATCAGGGCCGGGCCGGTCTCCTCCGTCTGAACGCCCAGGGCCTCCAGCACGGATCCGCCGAATTTATAGGGGCTGGCCGTGGACACGATGACGCAGGGTGCGTCCGAACCGGTCTCCACCCGGTAATCTGCCAGCACCCGGCTGGCCACGGCGGTATGGGTGTCCATGAGATAACCCTGCTCGCTCCAGCGTTTTCCAATTTCCGCCAGGGAGTCGGCGTTTTTGCACCAGCCGCCGTAAAACTCCGCTTGGACGGCGGCGCGGATGGCCTCGCCCACATCGTACCGACCAGCGTCCGAGAGCTGGGCCATGAACCCGGCCACAGCGGCGGCGTCCCCGGTCAGGCAATACAGGAGCCGCTCCAGGTTGGAAGATACCAGAATATCCATAGAGGGGGAGCCGGTCTGATAGAAGGGCCGGTTTTTATCGTATACGCCAGTGCGGATGAAATCGGTCAGAACATTGTTGTCATTGGAGGCGCAGATGAAGCGGCCCACAGGCAGGCCCATGCGCTTTGCGAACCATCCGGCCAGGATGTTGCCGAAATTCCCGGTGGGCACGCAGAAATCCAGCTTGTCCCCCAGGGCGATTTTCCCGGCGTTCACAAAATCGCAATAGGCAGAGAAGTAATAGACGATCTGCGGAACCAAACGGCCCCAGTTGATGGAGTTGGCGGAGCTGAGGAAATAGCCCCGCTCGTTCAGCTTCTCGGCAAATTCCCTGTCAGCGAAGATTTTCTTCACGCCGGTCTGGGCGTCGTCGAAGTTTCCTTCCACCGCCACTACGTTTACGTTTTTGCCTTCCTGGGTAGCCATTTGCAGCTTCTGCACCTGAGACACCCCGTCCTTGGGATAGAACACCATGATCCGGGTGCCGGGGACATCCCGGAAGCCTTCCAGGGCCGCCTTGCCCGTGTCGCCGCTTGTGGCCACCAGGATGCTGACAGTGCGCTTCTCCCCGTTTTTCTCAAGGCTGGCGGTCAGGAGCCGGGGCATAATTTGAAGCGCCATGTCCTTGAAAGCGCAGGTAGGGCCGTGCCACAGCTCCAGCACGCCGGTTTTGTCGTCCAGCATATGCAGCGGCGCGATGGCCGGGGTATCGAAATTCTTCCCATAGGAGGCGGCGGCGATCTGCTCCAGCTCCGCCTGGGAAAATTCCTCCAAATACAGACCCAGGATACGCACTGCCCTGGCCTGGTAATCCAGACCGCACAGCTCGCGGATAAAATCCTGGCTCACAGCGGGTATTTCCGTGGGTACATACAGCCCCCCGTCCGGGGCTATGCCATGAATGATGGCCTGGGATGCGGTGATGCCCGCCGTCCCCTGTCTTGTGCTGACATAGTTCATATCTGATAAGCGTCCTCTATATGATGAATTTCCGGTTTCTTTGTCATCGCCCCCTGAGGGGCATATACCTCCAGCACGTCAAACCGGGGCTGACGGCTGACAGGATTCTGAGACAACCACAGCTCCGCCGCCATAATAACACGGCGCTGCTTGTCCTCCGTTACATATTCCATCGCACGGGCAAATTCCCCGCTCCGACGCAGCTTCACCTCAGCAAACACAATATAATATCTGTTCTGGGCAATAATGTCTATCTCTCCAAAGCGGCAGGAAAAGTTTCGGCCTGTGATTTTATATCCATGACGCCGGAGATACCGACAGGCCACATCTTCTCCAAAAGCGCCCAGCAGCTTTTTATCGCTTGGCATAATATTTCCTCAAAAAGGACATACGGTGGGCAGGACAGGGGCCGTATTCATCCAGCGCCGCATAATGGGCGCGGGTACCGTAGCCCTTGTGCTTTTCAAACCCATATTGGGGATATTGCATGGCAAGCTCCGTCATAAGCCGGTCACGGCTAACCTTCGCCAGCACAGAGGCCGCCGCAATACAAGCGCACTTTCCGTCTCCGCCAACAACACTTTGGGCCGGGATTTTTATGTCCCGCGTGGTATTGCCGTCTATCAGAGCCATATCCGGGGCAGGCGTGAGCTGCTCAATTGCCCGGTTCATGGCAAGAAGGGCGGCGGACAGGATGTTCAGCGATTCTATCTCCTCCACGGAAGCGAACGCAATGCCATAAGCCACTGCCTGCTCCTGTATGAGGGGAAACAGCCGCTCCCGCTGCTTTTCCGTCAGCTTTTTGGAGTCGTTCAGTCCCGGCAGCTCACAGCCCATGGGCAGTATCACCGCCGCCGCACACACCGGCCCTGCCAAAGGGCCTCGCCCTGCTTCGTCCACGCCACAGACCAGGGACAGGCCCTGCTCGTGCAGAGCGGCCTCCATGGCCCAGAGATCAGCGGGGGCGTTCAAGGCTTATCCTCCCCAGCTTGCCGCCCCGGAACTCATCCAGCAAAATGGCGGCCATACGCTCGGTGTTGACCTCACCGCCCGCCATGAGAAAGCCCCGCTTTCTGGCACAGGCCTCCAGCAGCTCCCAGCCCTGGGCCTCCGGGGCTGGGTCTATTTTATACCTGGCCGTCAGGGCCGCCGGATATTCCGCCCGCAGAAGCACCAGCAGCTTTGCCGCCAGCTCCTCTCTGTCCAGCACGTCGTCCTTCACCGCGCCGGTAAAGGCCAGCAGCTCCCCCGTGGCCTGATCCACGAACTTTGGCCACAAAATACCGGGGGTGTCCAGCAGCTCAAGCTGGTTATCCACCGTTATCCACTGCTTGCCCCTTGTCACGCCGGGGCGGTCGGAGACAGCGGCGGTTTTCCGCCCACTGACCTTATTGATAAAGGTGGATTTCCCTACGTTCGGCACGCCCACCACCATGGCCCGCATGGGGCCGTTTTTGTCCCGCAACGCCCGAAGGGCCTTTGGCAGCTCCTTCACGCCCCGGCCAGAGCGGGCGTCACATTCCAGAAAGGGCGTCCCCTGAGTCTTATAGTAATTCCGCCATTGAGCGGTGACATTGGGGTCTGCCTGATCCGAGCGATTGAGGATGAGAAGCCTGGGCTTTCGTCCGGCGATGATCTCGTCCAGGTCTGGATTCCGGCTGGCGGCGGGGATGCGGGCGTCTACCACCTCGCAGACCACGTCCACCAGCTTCAGACTGTCCTGCATCATCCGCTCGGCCTTTTTCATGTGGCCGGGAAACCATTGTATATCAGCCATCTGTCCCGTATATCGCCCCCATCTTGCTCAGCGGCATGATGCGAAAGATTACCTTTCCCATAATATACCTGGTGTCAACACAGCCCACGCGGGCATCTCTGCTGTCTGTGGAGTTGTTGCGGTTATCGCCCATGACGAACACGCACCCCTCCGGGACGGTGATTGGCCCTTCAAAATCCTCCTGGGTGTAGGTCAGCTCGTTCACATACGGTTCATCCAGGGCCACGCCGTCCACATATACAATGCCAAGGGTGAAGTCGATGTCCACCGTTTGCCCCTCCACGGCGATGACCCGCTTGACGATAGGCTCCTCCCGCAGCGTTTCCTTCCGCAGGACGACGATGTCCCCCTGCTCATAATCTCCGGCCCAGCGGGTGATGATGATTTTGTCTCCATCGTCCAGGGTAGGAACCATGGAATAGCCTACCACGTCGATAACGCGGGCAACAAACACAAACAGCAGCACACACGCAATCAGAGCCAGCACCAGACACTGTATCCATTCGTAGGATTCTCTATAGGGGCTGACGGCCTCCGTCTCTTCCGGCGCAGTTTCCTGCTCCTTCGGCTTCAGATCAGAGCGTTTCTGTTTCTTTTTGGCCGCCCGCTGGTTTTGGGCCAGGTGGGAGCCTTTATTCGTATCCTTCATTGTCTTATCCCTTTCTCGCACCTGGGGCCGTTTGTCGCGACCTCTTTGGCTGACCATCACGGCCAGTAAAAATTATTATACTATGCAAACCCCAATAAACGCAACAAAAAAAGAGGCGTACGCCTCTTTTTTTGTTTCTCAAAGCTTTTCCTTGACCTTGGCCGCCTTGCCCACACGGTCACGCAGATAATACAGCTTGGCGCGACGCACCTTGCCCCGGCGAACGGTGTCCACGGACACGATGTTAGGAGAGTGAACGGGGAAGACCTTCTCGCAGCCCACGCCATAGGAGATACGGCGGACGGTAATCGTCTCGTTGATGCCGCCGTGCTTCTTGGCGATAAGGGTACCCTCAAAAGCCTGGTTACGCTCACGGTTTCCTTCCTTGATACGAACGGTGACGCGAACAGTGTCGCCCACATTCATTTCGGGAAGCTCAGGCTTCATGTACTGCTGGGTCAGCGCATTGATGAGATCCATAATAAAACCTTCCTTAACAATAGACGTTCTTACCGGGGACAATGCTCTTCCGGCAGCGGACCGCCCTGATAGACGCACAGACGCCTTTTATAGCGTCACGCACACTGAAAAATATTAACACATATTGCCTCCAGATGCAAGCTTTTTTTGCAGCCACCAGGAGCTTTTTTCATCGAAAGGGCGTCATATCCTCCAAAAAAGCTTCTTTTCTGGTAAAGGCATAATAGCCCGGCGCGGCCTCCCCCAGGGCGGCCATTAAAAGCTCCGGGGTGACGGTAGGCTCCAGGGCGTGAAGCAGAAGCTCGGCGGACACTCCCTCCGACGTGTCCATAAACGCGGCGCGGCCAATGCCCAGGGCGATATTATCCCGCCGCTCCCCCTTCTTGCCCCGGCGTGTGACCCAAAGCTCCGGCTGAGCGAAAAATCCATTATAATACGCCCCGTCCCGGCCATGGCGCATAACGCCCTCATACCGCAGCCAGCGCAGCTCCGACCCCTTCCGCGAAGCCTGGTATGCCTCTATGGCCCGGATACCCTCCGGCATATAGGGATTCAGGCAGTCCGGCAATGTCTCCAGCGCCCGTTCCTCCGTCAGGGAGAAGTCCATATATTCGCACTGGCTCTCCGTCCCCACCGGCAGGGGCAGGATGATGGATATTTTTGCATGAGGATTGAAGCCCTCGCTGTATTTCAGCGGCACACCGGCCCGCGAAAACACCCGCTGCATGGTGCGGATCAGATCCAAATGAGATATATAGGCCGCCCGGCCTGTTTTCGAAAATTTCAAGCGCAGCTTATCCACGGCACACACCCTCCTTCAAAAGCGACGCCGCCCCACAGCCCATGCAGGACTTCCGGCAGTCGGGACTGAGCCGCCCGGCGTAGGCCGCCTCCCGCTCCCGCTCCAGATGGCGGCGGGTGACGCCGTTGTCCATATGCTCCCAAGGCATAAGCTCGTCCACAGGCCGCTCACGGGTGGCATAAAAATCAATATCCATGCCGCAGGTCTTGAATGCTGTCAGCCAGCGTTCCAGCGAGAAATACTCGCTCCAGGATTCCAGCCGTCCTCCGGTGCGCCAGACCTCCTCGATGACTCGGCCCATTTTTCGGTCGCCTCTGGCCAGGGCCGCCTCTATCAGGCTCATCTCCGCGTCGTGCCAGTTATAGGTGATGGAGCGGGCCTGCTTCAGCGCGTTGGACAGCAGCCCCACCCGGCGAAGATATTCGTCCCGGCTGACCTGGGCTTCCCACTGGAAGGGCGTATGAGGTTTTGGGATAAATTCGGAGGTGCTTACCGTAATACGGACGCCCCGGCTGCGGTTCACGGCGTTTTTCTTCCAGACCCAAAACACCTTCTGCGCCAGCTCCGCAATGCCCAAAACGTCCTCGTCTGTCTCCGTGGGAAGGCCCAGCATGAAATACAGCTTCACCCCGTTCCATCCCCCGGAAAAGGCCACCCGGCAGGATTCCAGAAGGTCGTCCTCTGTGACGTTCTTGTTGATAACGTCCCGAAGCCGCTGGGTGCCTGCCTCCGGCGCGAAGGTCAGGCCCCCCTTTCGCACCTGCTGCACCCGCTGCATGATGTCCATGGAAAAGTTATCCGCCCGCAGGGACGGCAGGCTCAGGCTTATGCCCCTGGGCCGGCAATAATCCAAAAGCCCGTCGCACAGGGCAGACAGCTCCCTATAATCGCTTGTGCTGAGACTGGACAGATTCAGCTCCTGATAGCCGGTGTTCTCCAGGGTCTCCCGGCCCAGCGCCAGCAGCTTTTCCGCGCTGCGGCTGCGGACAGGGCGGTTTATTTGCCCCGCCTGGCAGAAGCGACAGCCCCTTATGCACCCACGGAACACCTCCAGGGACACCCGGTCATGGACAATCTCTGTGCTTGGCACGACAGGCCGGGTAGGATAGTAGCTGTTTTCAAAATCCTCCACAATGCGCTTGCGCACCTTCTCCGGAGCGCCGTCCTTGGGGGTGATGGACGCCACCGTCCCGTCCTCGTGATAGGTAATATCATACAAACTCGGCACATACACACCGCCGATATTAGCCGCCTGGTGCAAAAAGCGCTCCTTGCTCCAGCCCTCCCGCTTGGCCGTGCGGTAAAGCTCTATCACCTCCCTGTCCATGTCCTCCCCTTCGCCCAGGAAGCACAGGTCAAGGAAATCCGCCATCGGCTCTATATTGCAGCAGCAGGCGCCTCCGGCCATGACCAGGTGGTCAAGGCTCGGCCTGTCCGTCGCGTGAAGGGGTATGCCCCCCAGATCCAGCACGTCCAGCACCGTGGTGTAGGCCATCTCATAGCCTAGGGAGAAGGCGATAATATCAAACTCCTCCAGCGCGTCGCCGCTTTCCAGCGCCCAAATGGGGATATGCTCCCGGCGCATCCGCTCCGCCATGTCCCCCCAGGGTGCGAACACCCGCTCACACCAAACCCCCGGCATCTCATTGATGATGCCGTATAAAATCTTTACACCCAGGTTAGACATACCTATCTCATAGGTATCGGGAAAACAGAACGCAAAGCGAACGTCCACCTCGCTTTTATCCTTCACCACCTGGTTATATTCCCCGCCCACATATCGCGCGGGCTTTTCCACCTGCCGAAGCATATTTTTCAGCTTCTCATCGTCTAATAAATTCATAGGCCCCTCATTTTGTCCGAAATGTGCATTCATTTTAACGCAATTCCGGCACATTGGCAAGTACCGCCATCCATATCCCCGCCGCCGCAGCCGCAACAGACCGAATGTATATTCCTATAGCAAGCACCCCCACCGCGCAGAGGCTCCCGGTTATCCGTAATATGACCACCGCCCACGGCTCCGGCATCACCAGTGCCAGGCCGTACTGCGCCAGTCTTCCCCCGTCCATGGGCAGCACGGGCAGCAGGTTGAACACCGTCGCCAGCAGCGCAACAGCCCCGGCATAGCAGAGGAAGGGAATGTCCGTGATAAAACAGCACGCCGCAAACAGAAGCCCCGCCATTGGCCCCGCCGCAATAATTCCCGCCTCCTGCCGTCTGGTCAGCGCGCCGCTGTAATTTATCACCGGGCCGCAGGCCGTTATATGTACGCTTCGTATGGTCGCCCCGGCCAGGAATATACCCGTCAAATGCCCCAGCTCATGGGCCAGCCCCGCCGCCAAAAAAGCCCCCAGCGCAGACCAGCCGCCCATATAAAACAGCGCCGCCCCCAACAGCAAAAATCCGGGACTAATCGTTAATCCAAGCCCAGCCATGAAACCGCCTCCACCGGGAGATACAGCGCCACCTGCTCTCTGTCCAGCAACTCCCGCAGCTCCGGCGCCACCAGCTCCTCAAAATCCGGCGCCCACTTCACGAAACTTGCCGCCAGAAACAACGCCGCCGCAATAAAATTTCTCCGAAGCTCCACTCTATCACCTCCATGGTCAGGCTATGAAGGGATTTGAAAATTATGCTTGCATTTGGCTGGCAGGGGTGCTATAATCTTAAAGCCGTGCAGGTGTAGTTCAATGGCAGAACATCAGCTTCCCAAGCTGAATACGAGGGTTCGATTCCCTTCACCTGCTCCATTTTTATCCGGGTGTAGCGCAGTTGGTAGCGCGCATGGTTCGGGACCATGAGGCCGTGGGTTCAAATCCCGCCACTCGGACCAAAACAGGGAACCGTTGAGTTTTCAGCGGTTCCCTGTTTTTCCTTATATTTCAATGGTTGGCGGATTTTCCGTTTCGCAATTAAAATTTCCGCCGCAGAAATAAAATTGCCATTTTTGGGCTTCATTTTTCTTGTAGTTTGCTACACCAGATTATCTAATCATCGATTCAACAGAGTCAAGTATTGCGAAAAGCCCGTCTAAGAACGCCTGCTGATCTATGCAGCATCTGGAAAGAAACAGCAGCATGGTAATGAGGCTGCAGCAGGACTTTCCGCCTTCCAGTGAGACATAGGCTCTGGTACTCATAAGCAAACGATGTGCCATTTCCTCTTGGCAAATATTCAGAAAACTACGGGTTGTTAACAGCTCTCCGCGAATGTAATCTTTGACCGCCGCGTGAATTTGAGATTTCATGGCAAATCCCTTCTTTTGCATAATTTGCCATAATTCTACATATATTGAGAAGTTTATACCATGAAGTACGGTTCATAATCAAAAATTTACCTTTGATGGCGCAACGCGCTGGCTATGCTGGCATCGACTCGGAAGTAAGTGAAGGAGTGTATGGCAAAGCTGGGAAAGTCACGAAGGGCACTTCCTTGAGATAGAGTCATCCTTCTTATACACTAAAGGCATCTTGCGGCAGAAAGTGAGCGATTAAGATGTTTTTAGACAACCTTTCCGCTTCTGTACTTCGTCTTTGCAATGCGAACCATCTTTCTTATGAATCCGCATCAGAACTCTGTTGTCTCAGTTCCAGATACTTTGGTGACATAGCCAGGGGTAAGACTTCGCCTACTATTTTAACGCTGGAAAAGCTGTGTATCGGCTTTGGCTGCACGCCAAACGAATTACTTATCCATCCTTCTGATCATGTCCAGACATCTTTCAGAGTGCCAATGCTGGTCACGCACGTCCGCTGTTACAAGGGTTCCAACGGATTGTTTGAATTCCCCGTTTGCCCCCGATGCGCCATTACCTTGGAAAGGGAATACCAGGCCTACTGTGACCGTTGTGGACAACGTCTCGATTGGAGTTGCCTCCACAAAGCGTCTATCATACTACCGCCTCAATAAACGTCTGTCTCCCTCCCCCGGCTCCCAAATTGCTATCCAGAAAACGCCTGAAACCCTGATTATAGCAGCCTTTTCATCCACATCGGACAATCCATTTTCAGTATTCCCATGAGTATATCCCACAAAATAGCCCTTAAACGCCAAAAAGCCGGAGCATAAGCCCCGGCTCAGTCTGTCAAAGAACAGCGGAACGGCTCAAGCCGGAACTGCTGTTCTTTGACAGACTGCATCGGTTTGTCAACAGACAAACCGATTTTTCTGTAGTTTACTACAAAACTTCTCATTTGGTGAGTTTAACATCATTTTAGTCTCATTATATAAGTTTATTAATAGTTTTCTCAATTTTTTAGAATTTTCTATTGATTTTCGAGGCAATATATAGTATTATTCACTCAGGAGGTGAGCCATATGACGAAACAAGAAATCGGAGCAATTCTACTTAAGCTCCGCGAAGAATCCGGGAAATCCAGAGAAGAAGTGGCAGAACTCCTCGGAAAATCCGTGAAAACAATCGGCCACTGGGAGACTGGATATGCTCAACCGGATGCCAATACATTATTTTTGCTTTGCACGATTTATGGTGCCGATCTCAATGCGGCGTTTAGGTTCCCATCAAAAAACAACGCCACCCTCAACCTCACCCCCGACGAACAGACCCTTGTCACGGACTACCGCCGCCTGGCGCCGCCCGGCAGGGAATACGTCCAGCAGTCCCTGGCCCTGGCCCTCCGATCGTACTCTGAAAAAAATAACGCTGTTTCCGAGTTGGAAACAGCGCTGTGAATAGAAACGGAAATATTCTTTTTGTGTAATATCCCAAGTTGAAATTATGAGCTAAAGGTAATAAAATTACTTCAGGAAGGGTACAATGGATAAAGAAAGCGTACTTTTACAGCTTGTTTTCCTGCTGCGGCCTGTCCGCTATTGCCGGGAAATGCTCGATGAGCTTCTTTCCCTGATCGCTGAGGCTGGTATTGAGCCGAAGGTGTTCGCGCTCCTGATCACCCGCATCCACCAGTTAAACGCCATGGGCGCTCAGGCGGTCAGGCTGAAGGAGTTTGAATCCATCGGCGACGGCCTTTTCAGTATGCACCTGACAGGGAAAGACTTCAACCTCCGCATACTGTATTCTTTCCTCCCGTCGCGGGAGCCTGTTCTCCTCCTGGCGTTTCACGAACGCGCAGGAAAGAACAAAACGGATTACTCTGCCCATACAGACGCGGCCAAAGCCCGCCTGACAAAACTGAAAGGAGAATATCATGGATAACGGCACTTACACATTGCTGGAGAATCTCTCCCAGCATATGACCGCCGAAGAAGTCCTCTACGCCGGAATGAAGGGTCTTGTTGCCGCCGAGATTTCCATGTGGCGGCAAAAGAATGGCATGACCCAGAAGGAATTCGGAAAGCTGATGGGGGTCTCCCAGGGGGCTGTATCCAGATGGGAGTCCGGCGAGGAGAACTTCACCCTGGAAACCCTCGCCAAAATTTCCGTCCGGCTTAACATCCCTATGCAGTGTCCCCTTGCAGCCGACCAGCAAAAGCCCGGTTATACAAAGCCCGCCGCCTCCCGCTCCGGGCAAAACAGCCACACCTCCGCTACCAGGCGGCCCACATGGAAGAACGCCGCTTCCAGCGTATAAGTAAGGAGTTTATCACTATGTATGATTATATCAACGGCATCCGCTGCACCGCCAACGATGGCAACGATGAAGTCCTGCTCCAGGCGTTCCAGGATGCGCCGGAGTATGACGAAAACGATCAGATATGCGGTTCGACAAGAGAGTGCATCGCCTCCCTTGTCATGTCCAGGCAAACGGCCAAAGCCGTTGCGGATCTCATTTACGGCGTTCTGAACGCCGAACAGGCGGAGGTCTCCCCTGACGACTGACAACTCGTGCAAATTTTGCACAAGTTGAAAACAAAAAACCGCCCCCGGCGCTCGCAACACCGGGGACGGCAAACACACAAGAGAACCCAACGTATCAAAGGCACCTCTTTGCCCATTTATAATAACACATTGGGGCAAGGGGTGCAAGCGGAAAGGAGTACATCCATTGAAAATCCCAAAAGCCCAGAAGCGAACGTCTGGAATATGGTTCATCCAGCTCCGGCTGGATGGCAGGAGCATTACTGTCACCGCCGAAACTGAGGCGAAGGTACAGGCCAAGGCCCTTGCTATAAAGTCCGGCATCGTCGGCCCGGAGGGTATGCCCGGCAAAAAGACGCTGGGCCGGATGCTGGATGAGTACATTGACGCCCGCTCCAACGTGTTATCCCTGTCCACCATACGGGGGTACAAGACCATCAGGTGAAATCAATTCCAGGCTTACATGGACAGACCGGCAGCCAATGTCAAATGGCAGACCGCAATCAATCTGGAGGCCAAGACCTGCTCCCCAAAGACACTGAAAAATGCGTGGGGCCTTATCAAGTCGGCGCTGAAAGAGAACGGAATCACCCCGAATGTGGTTCTCCCATCGGTAGGAAAAACGCCTATGCCGTGGCTGACGCCGGAGCAGATACCGATTTTTCTAGAAGCGGTCAAAGGTAAGTCGTGTGAACTTCCCGCTCTGCTGGGTCTTTGCTCATTACGTCGCTCGGAAATATTCGGCCTGGACTGGAGTGACATCGACCTTGAAAAAAAGGTGATACACGTCCACGCTGCCACAGTCATGTCTGAGGATGGGCCGGTTCATAAGAAGACTACTAAAACAAACGCGTCCACCCGGACGGTTCCCATTATTATCCCCCGGCTGACGGAACTGCTGACAGCAGTGGAAGATAAGAATGGCCCAGTCTGCACCTGCTTCATTGGAACGCCCTATCATCAAATCATCAACGTCTGCAAAGCCGCCGGATTGCCAGAGGTAGGAATGCACGGCCTCCGCCGAAGCTTCGCCTCCCTCGGCTATCACCTGGGTCTGTCCGAGCTGGAAATAATGTCCATCGGAGCGTGGAACGACTTCCAGACCGTCCATGAGTTTTACCTATATCTGTCCGAGGCAGACAGGCAAAAAAGCGCCGACAAGCTGACATCTTTCTTTTCAAATTGCTTGTAAAATGCTACAACAATTCCGCACCCCATTGAAAACACTAGGATTGAATGGCCTTATATTTGGGTTCAAATCCAGTCACTCGGACCAATTTAGGTTCTATAATAAAAGTTGGGGTCAGGCAAAGAGCTAATCCCGAATAAAAAAAGGTTGAGCATAGAGGAGAAATCCGTTACTGTTATAAGGCACCACTACCGAACAGAAAGGATGACGCTCTATGCTCAACAAGGATTATACATCAAAGATTCTCAATTTGGAAGATGTCAAAATCAACAATGTGGAAAATGAATCCGACTCCATCCACATTTATCTGGAGTTGCCTCGCAAAGAACATATCTGCCCTGCCTGTGGGGCAACTACCAATCTTGTTCACGACTACAGAGAGCAAGTCGTGAAGGATGTCCCGTTGGGGCGAACGACCTACCTACATCTGAGAAAACGCCGCTATCGCTGCCCGGCGTGTGGAAAACGCTTTGCGGAAGCCAACGGGTTCCTTCCTCGCTACCACCGCATGACCAACCGCTTAGTTGCCAGCATAATCAACGCGTTTCGCAAGGTCACTTCAGCCACTGAGATCGCAGCGCAGCATAATGTCTCTGTTTCCTCGGCCTTGCGCTGTTTTGACCTCGTTTCTTATCGCCCTAAGAAGCTTTCTGCCGTACTCTCCATTGACGAGTTTAAGGGGAACGCCGGACATCAGAAGTATCAAGCCATTCTTACAAACCCGGAAAAGAAAGAGATACTGGACATTCTGCCAAATCGATATGAATCTGATCTGATTTCCTATTTCAGGCAATTTCCTTTAAGAAAAGAGGGAAAAGAACGGCTTCAGCTCTGGTTTGAACACTTGCATACAGTGGATCTCCCAGAGTTTGATGACTGTGAGAAAGCCTGTCGCAACTGGTTTCAGGAGATATTGAATTCCTTCGATGTCCCCTGGACAAACGGATTTACGGAGGGCTGTAATAACAAAACCAAGGTTCTCAAACGGGTTTATTATGGTGTCAGAAACTTCAACCGTTTCCGCAACAGAATCCTTCATTGCTCTTCATAACTGGCGGAAGCCAGAACTCCCCTCCGGCTTCCTCTTTACTGTTTCCTTTTTTCCTCTACCCCAACTCTTGACATTGAACCGAAATAAAAGCGTGACCCACGCCATAACGACGTTGATCACGCTTATGTACGGTATCCGGCCAAAGGGTATAATACCCCCTTGTCGGTGCTGGCCAAGCTTAAAACTAAATGACTGGTGCTATTGGTGGCCTAGCTGGTGCATTCCAGCATCCAATCCAGCGGAGCTATTGTGACCCATATCGACTGAAGTCGTTGCGCTTGCACCGAACTAGCTCTCTTATCTTGTATTCGGCGCTTCACTAGGGTCAATGGTGTTCGAATCTAGTTGCACCATGGACATCCGATGATGAAAGCGATCTTAGATCCGAAAAATCGCTCTAGGGCGGCTACCACGCAGTGTGGCAACCATAATAATACATAAGATGGGTATGCCTCCCATATATTTTAATTATACCAATTTTATCTATATATATCAATAACTTCTTAATTTAAACAACAAACCTAAAAATTCATGGTAACGCATCATTTATCTATTTGGACTGTCTGCCAGATTGACGCCCACATAATCATTCTTCAAAGCTTAGATCATTATAGGATATGCCATCTCCTTCATCAGACAGGAGATCAACAGCCTGCTCATAATAGGCGGTTTGAGTTTCGGCCTTGGATTTTCCTCGCTGGCATCGTGGGGCAAGTAAAGGACACCGGCGACTGCAGGCGCCGCAAATCAGTTTGCCTAAAAAATCCTCCAGTGACATAACGCTTCCGTCATCCTGAGATATTTCCTCCGCGATGACCGCCACTGTTTCCTCACCCTCCTTGCCAAGGATGACCAAACGCGGAGCTTCTGCCTCCTCTGTGTTCATGGCTTTTATATGACTTGAAACGACAACACCGCTGCCATAGACGATGCAGACTGCCAGCGTAATACCTGAAAAAAGACGAAGAATAATTTTTGGTTGATTGCATAATGAAGATGGACACTTGAAAAAGAAAATCCATAG
>JAJQCH010000192.1 GCA_021202795.1 Oscillospiraceae bacterium | reverse complement strand
TTCATAAATTCATTCTACCGAGTGTCCAACTTGCACTTGCAATTTGCGAATTTTTTTCATTTTAAAGCAATAACACTGTCTTAAATCCCATTTTTTTCCAAAGAAAGGAGGCCAATCCTCCGTTTCGGGGGGACTGACCTCTGTATTTATTTGCGGTCAGGCATTAAAAATCAAAATCAAAGCTGTCCAGCGCGGCGGTATCATCCAGAGCCACTGCCTGATACAGGGCATAGGCAAGCTCATGGGCGCTCTGGGCCATCAGGGCGCTGTCCTCCGTGGCATAGGCAGACGCCTCGTCCTCGTCCATATCCGCAATAGCCTCCTGCTGGGCGGCAAAGTGGATGTAAATGGCCTCCTGGAGCTGGTCATAGCTCTCCAGCACCAGTGTCTCGTCCTCCTCCGTGGCGTCGGCATACAGCAGGAAGTTCGCCAACGCATCGAAGCACCAGTAATAGGAATCGGCCCAGTTTTCCGGCAGAACACGGAACCCGCTGATGGTCTCCCCTGTGCTGCGATCCGTGCGGTCATAGGGGTAATAGGCGCTGCCATCCTCCGGCTCCTCGGTAACAAATTCCACTGTGGCGGTGCTAACCTGATACGCTTCATAGGTATCGGTAATCAGCATGGGGTAGTATGGTACGAATACACTGTACTGGTCGTTCGCCATGGATACCCACTCGATGGTGCCAAGGGCGACGTCCTCCTCGTCGGAGAATATCTGGAAGATATTGGTCTCCTGGTTGGAGGGGCGGCCCACCGGGTCTACATGGAAATAGCCCACGATGTCGTCCACCGTATAGGCATGGGTAAGCTCGATATTGGTATACAGGGCGACAATATTGCCGTCCTCGTCGATGTTGGAAATGGTGAAGGCGCTGTCCGTGATGTTCTCCTCGGTGTAAACGTCCTCCCCCAGCAGGTAGTTCAGGCCGTTGATCATGCGCTCGTTCACAGCGGAGCCGTAGCCGTCAAAATCAGAGGGATAGTCGATGGACACGGAATAGGACGCCCGGTAGTTGATGACGTTTTCCTCCTCGTCGCCGATGAAGGTGCCGGCCTCCACAGCCGTCTCAATCAGGCCCTCGGAGGCAATGACGTTCTCCGTATCGTCCAGGTCGATCTCGCCGATGATGGACATATTCGGCTCGATAAAGGCGATGTCGTCCGGCAGGAGCAGGGCGATGTACTGATGGCCGGTGACACTCTCGATATACCAGACCTCGTCCTGGTCGGCGATAAACAGGCCGTTGGCCTCGCTGGTGCCGGCAGTGTCATAGATGCTCAAAAGCAGCTCCACAGCCTCTCTCGCCGTGGCGCACTCGCTGAGCAGAATGGTGGTCATCTCCGATTCGGCAATGCCGTCGTCCACCAGGGGGTCAACCTCCGCGACAGCGGAATTGGAAAACAGCGTCTCCGTAGCTGTGACGGACAGACCCATCTCGTTGGTGCCTGCTTCCTCATAGGGAACATGATTCTCATCGGTGCTGTCGCAATCCGGGCAAACACCGTCCACCCCGTCACCATTATCGTCCCGGAAGGCGGTATAGGAGTAGCTGTCCTTGGTGAAGGTGTATACAAACCCGTAGCAACCGTAATAGACGTCGCCCTCGGCGTGGGCGCCCGCCTCGCTGACATAAAACAGCTTGTCCACGCTGTTGGACATATCCTCGCTGCGGGCGATCAGCGTAGAGCCGTCCTCCGTCAGAGCGGAGCCGACAAAGATAGACGCGCAGGCCGAGGCGCTGACCATGGTGACGGACACGGCCATAGCCGCCGCCAGCATGACCGCCAGGGCCCTTTTCATGAGTGCTTTCATGACTGTTTTTGCTTCCTTTCATGATTCTAAAATTAAGTGGTACTTATAGACTTTATTATTATATCATGTGACATCTTGTTTCAAAGTCGGAAAATACACCAAATTTTCCCCGCCAAGGGGCGCGTTTTTTCCCCATTTCCATGGAAAAGGGCGGCCAGCACATCTGCGCCGCCGCCCCCTTTCAGGCAGATTTATTCAATTTGTATGAAGCCGAAATCCTTCAGGACGCCATCGGCGCGGCAAACATCTCGTCACTCGCTCCCATCTCGCCGCTTGCATCCATTTCTCTGCTGGCGCCCATCTCGCCGCTGGCGCCCGTTTCAGCGTTTGCGGCATAGGCCGCTTCATAGGTGACGACAATACAGTCCGCGTTCAGCGTCCCGGTCAGGGAGATCTCTCCGACAGTCAGGGTGTAGCTTTGGCCCTGGGCCAGCGCGCCGCTTGCGATGAGAACGGCAGAGCAGCTCGCGTCCGGCGTCAGGGTAAACAGCTCAGTGTCTCTGATGTCGGCAAAGGTCATAGCCGTCCCGGCCTCTACAGCAGTGGGGAGAATGAACAGCATAGAACCGGGTACTGCGCCGCTTTCCTGGAAAACATCGGCGTCCACATTGGCAAACACCGTCAGCGTCGCGCCGGTCACGGCGATGCTCTCAAATTCCAGGGGTGCCTTCTCCCCTGTAGCTGTCAGAACCAGTGTACCGCCGGACAGAAGAACCTCCCCGTCCACGGTGAGGGGACGGGAGGCCGTCAGCGCAATGCTGCCTCCGCTGACCGTCAATCCGCCGGTTCCAATGTCCATGCCGTTTGTCTCCGCCGCCATGGACAAGGCTCCGCCGGAAAGGACGGCCTCGGCCCCTTCCATGGCTTCATAGCTCTCCGTCACGGTGATGACGCCCTCTGTCACGGTAATCATTCCATCCGCCCGAAGGGCGTCGTCCCCGGTGGCAATCGTCACAGCACCGCCAGAAACGGTCACATTGTCTCCGTGCAGGCCGTCGTCTGCGGCGGAAATCGTCACCGTCCCGTCGGAAATCAGAATCTCTGTTCCCTTCAGGCCCTTGGCGCTCTTGTCTGCCAGGGCGATGGCCGCATAATTCTCCGGCCCGGAGCCGGCGGTGATGTCCAGCGTTCCACCGGCAACCGACACCTCCGCAGCGGCATCAACGCCGTCTCCCCCGCTGGCGATGATTAGGCTGCCGCCGGAAACCATCACGCTGCCCTCTGTGGTGTGGATACCGTCCCCGCCGGACGCGACCGTCACAGTGCCGCCGGTAATGGTCACATGATCACTGCCCTGAATGCCGTCATCCGCTGCCGTAACAGAGAGACTGCCCGCTTCGATGGTCAGGCCGTCCTTGCTGCGAATGCCATCCGCCGCCTGGCCAATGACCGTCAAGGCGCCTTCGCCCTGTATCACAATCTCGTCCGCACTGTAAAGGGCTGCGCCGGACTGCTGGGTCTGCCCCTCCTGGATGGTATAATCCGTTCCGTCCTGCAGGGTATTTTCCGTTCCCTCCGCCAATACAATTACAGTCTCATCTGCCTGGGCCACATACAGAGCCGGGCCAGTGGAGCAGGCAATGTCCGCCCCGTCCAGAATGATATACACCGCCCCGTTATAATCCTCGCAGTTCACAAGAAGCTGACCGTCCGTCATCTGGCCGGTAATGCGGTAGGTTCCCGGATATACTATCGTTACCACTCCCTCGGACGCTGTGGCCCCCACGCCGGATATATGGGCCTCCGTGCCGGAAAGGCTGATCGTCACCGCCCCCTCTTCATTAAAGGCGTTTGCAATGACGGGAACCGCCGTCGGCTCGGCCTCCGCCTCCGTGTCTGTGCTGGCTGTGAAGCGTTCCGCCAGGTATGCCGCTCCCAGCAGTACTGCCAGCACAACGGCAAAAATCAGCACCGTGGTCAAGGTTTTTTTCATTACAGCTCTCTCCCGTTTCCTGATATGCCGCCGCGCATATCAAAATTTACATTTTTACAATTTCAATACAAAAAATACTCGAATTGCAATAGCAAGTTGCAATAGTTTTTTCAGTGATGCTCGTTGGCAGA
>JAJQCH010000162.1 GCA_021202795.1 Oscillospiraceae bacterium | reverse complement strand
CAAGGTTCATAAATTCATTCTACCGAGTGTCCAACTTGCACTTGCAATTTGCATAAATAAAGAAAAGCCTCGCAGATGATTGCTTAAAATCTAAAGTACAGGAACGGGTTATTGGTCGCGTCCACCAGCAGGATACTGGACAGGGCCAGCAGGACAATACAGCCCAGGATGGCGGCTACCCAGCCAATGGTATAAACCCCCTGGCGGCGGCTTTCCAGCACCAGGCCCTTCACCTTCGGGAACACCGGCATACTGATGACGATGGCCACGACGATCAGGAACAGGTTATTCAGCAGGCTCGACCAGGTCAGGCTGTCGAACCAGGCGGCCTGGCCGGTGAAGGCGCTGACCAGGAAGATGTGCTTGAAAAACTCCCCCAACTGGGACAGATCTTCAAAGAAGAAGATGCCAAAGCCGATGACGATGACGATCTTGCTGTAAATGAACTTCACCCAGGAGGGCCATTTTTTCAGCCACTTTTTGGCGATGGTCTGTTCGAAGAACAAAAACAGGCCAAAGTACAGCCCCCACAGCACATAGTTCCAGCTCGCCCCGTGCCACAGGCCGGTGCAGAACCAAACCAGGAACAGATTGAAATACTTCCGGGGCTGGCCGAAGATGGGGACGTACAGCAGATAATCCCGGAAAAACGACCCCAGGCTTATATGCCACCGCTGCCAGAACTCCGCCACCGTGGTGCAGGCGAAGGGGTGGGTAAAGTTTTCATTGAAGTGGAACCCGAACATCCGGCCCAGGCCGATGGCCATATCGGAATAGCCGCTGAAATCGAAATAGACATACAGGGAATAGACGATGACCGTGTAGAGATTGCCGAAGATGGACAGGCTTGTGATGCTGCTGCCATAGAAGGTCTCCACGATAGTATAAAGGTTGTTCGCGATGATGACCTTTTTCGCGAGACCCAAAATCACCCGCATGGCTCCCTGGCTTAAGTCGGTCAGGGAGGTGGAGCGGCTCGTGATCTCCTCCTCCACCACGCTGTAGCGGACGATAGGCCCGGCGATGAGCTGGGGGAACAGGGAAAGATACAGCAGGAAGTTTTTAAACCTGGGCTGGGCCTCCACCGTCTCCCAGTATACGTCGATGATGTAGCTCAAAGCCTGGAAGGTGAAGAAGCTGATGCCGATGGGAAGGCTTATGGAGGGTACCGCCACGCTGGTCTTGAAGACGGCGTTAAAGTTCTCCACCAGGAAGGCGCTGTATTTGAACACCATCAGCAGCGCCAGGTTCACCACGATGGCCAGAGCCACCGAAGCCTTGCCGCCGGGGCCTTCCCTGGTGCGGTCGATGACTAGGCCCATGCACCAGTTGAATACCGCGCTGAACAGCAGCAGCACATATACCGGCTCGCCCCAGGCATAGAAGATCAGGGAAAAGATGATGAGAACAACGTTCTTTTTCTCTATATCCTTGAATAAGCAATAGGCAAGCAGGCACAGGGGCAGAAATACATACAGGAAAAATAAGTCCGCGAATACCATGACATAACCTCAAACAGCGCCCGAAGACGTGCAAAAAGCACCTCCCTCGGTGCGCTTACTCTTTATCTGGTACCTATTTTATAATACCTTTTCCTGGTAGTCAAGAATTTTTACACAGGTCGTCAGGCTGAAAGAAAATCTGACAAAAAACATCCGGCTGTGGGATTTTAAAAATCAACCGAAATTATACTTTTGCTGTGTCAAGTAGCAAAAAGCTATAAAAATGCACAAAATTACGCCCTGTGAAACTGTTGATTGCTACAAATCCATGCAACAAGTTAGAAATGGGTATTGACTTTTCAAAAATGGTGGTTTAAAAATATATACAGAAATTTTATTAAGCAACGGAGGATTGAAAATGAACTTGCAAAATTTGTTGTCACATCTGGAGGGCGTCCGGGGGAGCGGGGGGCAGTATATTGCAAAATGCCCCGCTCACGACGACCAGCACCAGAGCCTTTCCGTCGGGGAAGGGAAGGACGGGCGGCTGCTGGTGCGGTGCCACGCCGGATGCTCCGCCACGTCGGTGATGGAGGCCCTGGGCCTGAAAACCGCCGACCTGTTCCCGGAGGAGGAGACCGCTTCCCGCCCGGCTGATAAATGGCCGGAGGCGGAATATATCTACCCCGGCGGGACGGTGAAAAAGGTGAAGATACGCCAGGCCGACGGGGGAAAATTCTTCTACTGGCAGCATTTGGAAAACGGACGCTGGGCCAAGGGCCGGGGTTCGGAGGCCATGCTGTACTGCCGGAGAGAGCTGGATAAAGAGGGACTGGCCCTGCTGGTGGAGGGGGAGAAGGATGTGGACACCCTCCACGATTTGGGCCTGTGCGGGGTCTCCCTGCCGGACGGTGCAAAAAGCAAATGGCGGCCAGAATACGCCGACGCCCTGACCGGGAAGATCTGCTGCATTTTGCCCGATAACGACAAGCCGGGCCGGGAGTATGCCGAAATGCTGGCCTCGGAGCTTTCAGGCCGGGCGGAATCGGTGAAGGTCATCGATCTGACGGCCCTGTGGCCGGATATGCCGGAACATGGGGACGTGTCGGACTATCTGGCAAGCGGCGACCTGACGGAACGGCTGAAAGCACTGATGGCGCAGCTTTCCGAGGCCCCGGAGTGGAAGCGGCCCAAGCGGAAAAGCCGGAGCCTTCCCATCACGGATCTGGAATCCATAGAGGAGAAAAAGCTGGAATTTCTCATCCCGGACTGGCTGCCTTCGGAGGGCCTTGTCCTGCTGGCCGCCGAGGGCGGGGTTGGGAAGACCAGCATCTGGATGGAGATCCTCTCCGCTCTCAGCGCCGGGAGGCCCTGTATGCTGGACAGCCCGACGGTGCAAAGAGACCCTATGGTGGTTGCGTTCAGCAGCGCAGAGGACAGTGTCGCGGGAACCCTGAAAGCCAAGTTCGCCCTATACGGGGCGAATATGAAAAACATCAAGACCATCCAGCAGGCCCAGGCGGAGGAGGACGGCACCATGGGCCGCTTCAAGTTCAATAGCCCGGAGCTGGAGGACACCATCGCCGCCATCCGGCCAAAGCTCTTCGTCTTCGACCCCATCCAGAGCTATATGCCCAAGGGCGTGACCATGGCCGCCCGAAACGACATCCGGGCCTGCCTCGACCCCCTGCACCGCCTGGGGGAGCGGCTGGGGATTGCCATTATATTGGTATGCCATACCAATAAAAGAGTACAGGCCTTTGGCCGCGACCGCATCGCCGACAGCGCCGACCTGTGGGACGCCGCCCGGATGGTCTGGATGAGCGGCTACACCCAAGACCGGGACATCCGCTATCTCTCTGTGGAGAAGACCAACTATTCCAAAAAGCCGGACAGCATATTGTATAAGATGGACGATTCCGGCCTGGTCGTCCCAGTAGGCCGCAGCCCCAAGCATGACGAGGATTTTGTGAAGGCGACAAGCTGGGGGATGGGGGGTGGCCGCTCCGCCCCCAAACGGGAGGATTGTCAGCGGGTTCTTCTGGACACCCTGGAAACCAGAGGCGGCAGACTCCCAACCGCCGAGCTGGATGAAACGCTGAGCCTGGCGGGGTTTTCAAACAGCACGATAAAAAAGGCGAAGGCCGCCCTGAAATCCCAAAACCAAATCGCCTACTGCCAGACCGGCAGCCCTCAGAGGGGGGATAAAACCCATTTCATCCAGCTTTCCATGGACGACGCTTTGGAGAACCCCTTCACTGGCGGGTACCCCTACCCCACATAAGGGAAAGGGGCGAGTGAGGCTCAAACCCTTGGGACGCAAGGCTTTGGCCACTGGAGTGCTGGGGCGAGTGAGGGACTTTAACAATCTTACTTAAGAATAAATTATAATAATAATATACGAAAATTGCAAGTGCAAGTTGAACACATCCGCGAAAAGCTTCAATAG
>JAJQCH010000128.1 GCA_021202795.1 Oscillospiraceae bacterium | reverse complement strand
AAATCACTATGGATTTTCTTTTTCAAGTGTCCATCTTCATTATGCAATCAACCCAGAAAAAATAAAACGGCGTCCGCCCATGGAAGGGGCAGATGCCGTTTTTTGGCGAGGGAAAAATATTATTGATTGCCGTCCAGCAGGCTCAGGATTTCCTCTGCGGTTTTGCCGTTGCCGATCAGGGCGGTGACGACCTTTTCGATCTCCGCCTTCTGGGCCACGGCGGCCTCGATAGCGGCGGCCTCCGCCTTTGCCTGCTCCAGGGCGGCGATCTGCTTGTCGGCAGCCTTCAGCTCCTTTTTCTTGTCCTTGAGAAGCTGCTTCTGCTTGTCTATTTCTGCCTGGACGGAGGCGAGTTCTTCCTCCAGCTTTGCCTTCAGCTCCTGCTGGCGAAGGATTTGTCCGTCGATCTGGGCGGCGGTCATAGCGGCTTTTTTATTTTTGCTGCCTTTTGGTCTGGCCATAAGAGGTTCCTCCTGTAATTTGAATATAAATTATTTCCAAAAAGCATTATAGATGATACGGGGCAAAAAGACAAGTATAAATCTGGAGGTTTTTCCACTTTTTATTTTTTCCGGCATGAAAGGGAGCGTTCCATTGTTTTATTTATTTTACTGACGCCCTTATTTGTTCCCGGTTTTAGGCGCAAAAAAAGCGCCCCTTCGGCGCGTCCTGCAGGTTCGTTTTTCGTGGCGGGAATATATGGGAACGAAAGACTGATCTTTTTATATAAAAAGAAATAACCCTTGACCTCACAAAGCATTTTCAGGTCAAGGGTTATTTCTGTGAATTCTTAGTATCTAACATCCATGGCTACCTCTCTTTCGTTAGATTTTCCCCCACTACCACAGCCACTTTAGATTCAACGTTCGGACGCAATTCTTTTTCTTATACACTCCAAGCGAGATCACTTTTGCGCCAACTGATGCTCACATCTGGTCTCTGGCTTCCTTTTGGGGGTTGGCCGGCAGCGAATTGTTTTTTCCGGCCTTCGAGTCTTTATATTTAAAAGGCTCTTGCCTGTGTCTATAAGATACCACACTGTGAAAAATAACGCAAGTGGTAAAATAGACAAATTTAAGTCAATTTTGTTGTGTATTTTAACGATTCACCCTTTGATGTATGCTTCTCTTTCCTTCTGAAACGCCTCGGTCTTATCGAAGCCGCAGCCGAACATCTCCGGGCAGAAGCCCCGGTATACGCACTCCCGCACCATGCAGCTTGCCAGCTCCGGCTCGCACTGGGCCACCGCGTCCTTCACAAGCTGCCAGGCGGCGCGGGTCTCCGGGCTGGCGCAGTTGCACAGCCGCTTGCGGCTGATGGTAATCAGGGCCTGGGCGTCCGCCTCGCACTCGTGATTCACCAGAGCGCCCTGGGGCAGCTCGTTTCTGTCCACCCCCGTGCGGTCGGAGCGCTGGGTTTTTACAAAATGCTCTATGCCGATTTTATGCCGGACAAAATGGACGCTGACCCAATAGGGCAGATTTGTCCACCGCCAGGAAAATTTCAGCTTGCGGATGGGGGAATGTTCCGCCAGGATAAGCTCCCGCTTCCATTTGGAATCCGGGTAGGAACCCTTCGTTTTGCCGATGGTGTTCATGGTGGCGTTTTTAATGTTCTGCCAGTTGTCCTCATGCTGGAAAAACAGCAGACTGGTCTTTTCGTTCTCCATAGCGATTCCCTCTCTCCATTTTTCTTTGGAATACAGTATACCACAAAACACAGGTGATGAAAAGAATACTTTGCTTTTATCGCAGATGACTATCCATATAAATACATATATATGACCCCATACGCGTTGAACGCCACCGCCAGGCCGCCGATAGTCAGCTCCCAGGTTCTGGCTCTGGGCTTGTCCCGCAGCGCCAGATACATCAGGGCAAACGGCAGCATATCGCAGGTGTATCTGGCTCCGAACTGCTAGCCTCCCATGGTGCGGTGCATACACAGCAGCAGAAGCTCCAGCGCCATGCCGACCAGCAGCAGTCCGCCGCCCCGGCGGTCGGGCCGGATAAGGCTCTCTATGGCATAGACGAACAACACCAGATACAGGGGATTTGCGATATAAAACATAAACCCGTTATAAAGGGAAAAGCTCAGCCGCCCGTCCGTTATGGAAACGGGGCCGAAGAGGATCTGCTTCAGGTTGGGCCACAGATAGCTGATATGGAATTGGCCCTTTTCCGCCCGGACAAACTCCGGCAGATAGTTGTGGCCAAACTCCAGGGGGTTGCCAAACCGGGCGTAGTTATAGGCCATCAGCCCGGCGGCTACGATAACCGGCCCGATCAGGCACCGCCACTGACGCAGGACGGCCTGACGGAGTCCGTATTCCTGTCTGTCCTCCCGGACGAACAGGAAAAAGAACACGGGCAGAAACACGGCGCTCATGGGCCTGCACCCCACCGCCAGCGCCAGAAACGTGGTGGCCCAGATCCGCCGCCCCCGGAAGGCGGCCAGCACACCGCCCAGGCAGAACACCATATTCAGCGCCTGGGCCTGAAACCAGACGCTGCCGTCTGTGGTCATCCACAGCATATTGCTGCCCCACACCATAAACAGCGCCCAGAAGGCGGCGGTTTTTTCCTCCCGGCCCCGCGTCAGCATGATCTCATAGGCCAGAGCCGCGCTAATCAGGCCGTAAAGGCCGCAGATTAGGTTGCTGGGAACGTCCATGCCGAACAGAATCACCCATGGGATCAGCAGCACGGAGGGGACAGGGGGGAAGGATACATAATAAACGTCCTGATAAATGGCCAGCTCCAGCCAGGTGTAATTTTCCCCGTTTTCAATATACATCCGGCCCTGAAGCCAGTTCCAGGTCTGAAGGGTATAGCTGTCCCTGGCCTGGGCTGCGAAAAGCGTTCCGCCCATCAGGTCGGACAGCAGGACATAGCCCCCTGCCATGACCAGAAGCAGGGCGATCAGCGTTCCCCGCTGCCGGGGGTTGGTTCCCTCTGTATGAAGCCGATACATGGCGCGCCCCTCCTTTCTGCTTTGTACGCGGCCTGGGCCGCGCCGCGGAGAATGGATAAATTTAAAATTGAGCTATCAGGAGCTTAAAAGAGAAATCGGGAGATAAACCGAGCTTAACAGGAAATTTTCAATTTCATTGTTGACATATTACCGCAACTGTGCTATAAAATAAGTCGTTTGGAATAGTTTATCGAAGGCGAAAGCCTTTGTCAAATAATTTCATTATTTATTTTAGATTAGCGGAGGAGAACACAATGAGTACGACTATGGTCAAGCCTGCCGACGTCGTCCGCAAATGGTATGTGATCGACGCTGCGGGTAAGCCCATGGGCAAAACCGCCGTCATCGCCGCAGACCTGCTGCGGGGCAAGCGGAAGGTTGATTACACCCCCCATGTTGATTGCGGTGACTACGTTATCATCATCAACGCCGAAAAGGCTGTTCTGACCGGCAAGAAGCTGGAGCAGAAATATTACCGCACCCACTCCGGGTATCCCGGCGGCCTGCACGAGACACAGTATTCCCGCCTGATGGTGGAGAAGCCGGAGCTTGCCATGCGCCTCGCCGTGCGCGGTATGCTGCAAAAAAATGCCATGGCGAAAAATCAGCTTACCCGTCTGCGGATCTTCCGGGGTGAGGAGCATATCCATCAGGCCCAGAAGCCTGAGGCGTATGTGGAAGGAGGCAACAACTAATGGCTACCTATCAGTCCAAGCGTCCCTATATGTACGGCACCGGTCGGCGGAAATCCTCCGTGGCCCGCGTCCACCTTATTCCCGGCGGCAATGGCCAGATCACCATCAATGGCCGGGACATCGACGACTATTTCGGGCTTGAGACCCTCAAGCTCATCGTCCGCCAACCCCTGGTGACTACCGGCACCCTGGGCAAGGCAGACATCGAAGCCACCGTTTCCGGCGGCGGCGTCACCGGTCAGGCCGGCGCTATCCGTCACGGCGTGGCCCGCGCTCTCCTGCTGGTGGACGAAAACTACCGCGCTCCTCTGAAGGCCGCCGGCTTCCTGACCCGCGATCCGCGCATGAAGGAGCGGAAGAAATACGGCCTCAAAGCCGCCCGTCGCGCCCCCCAGTTCTCCAAGCGCTGATTTTTGCCTTGGGAGTCTGCCTTCACTGGCGCATGAACGAAGGATAAATCCTTTTGCAAGGTTTATCATACATCATCAAACCGTAATTTTTATATTTTTTAGGAGGATCATCATTATGGCACAGCCTTTGGCCGATTATGTCAAGCTGCCTGAGCTTGACGAGTACAAAGAGTGGTTTAAGGATTTCGCCGACCTGTATCGTGAGGACGGCATCCTGCAGGTGACTTGGCACACCAAGGACGGCCCCATGCACCACAGCGGTATGTCCCACCGGGCCATGAGCCAGCTCACCCGCATCCTGTCCCTGGACTGGAAGAACGAGATCATCATCTTCACCCACGTGGGCGACAACTGGATGATCGAGTCCGACGCCAACGGCTGGGAGACCTATTCCGAGCTGCCCACCCAGCGCTTCCAGCACCAGTATTTTGACGACACCAACCTGATCAAGAACATGGTGTTCGACCTGGATGTTCCCACCATCGGCGCCATCCCCGGCCCCGGCTTCCACTGGGATTCCGCTATGCTGTGCGATGTGACCATCTGCACCGAGGACACCAAGATGGAGGTTCCTCACGCCCAGGGCGGCCTGGTTCCTGGCGACGGCATGGGCCTGATGGCTCAGCACTTCTTCGGCACGAAGCGCGGCAACTACTACATGATGACCACCCGTCAGTTCACCGCTCAGGATATGCTGGACGGCGGCATGGTCAGCGAGGTCGTTCCCAAGGGCAAGGCCCTGGAGCGCGCCTGGGAGATCGCCCGTATGTGGAAGACCATGCCCTATGAGAACCGCACCATCATGGCCAACCTTGCCAAGCGTCCTCTCAAGAAGCTGTTCGTTGAGGATCTGAAGCTGCACACTGTTTCCGAGCAGTATGGCTCCCTCCTCCGCATCGCCGACGGCTCCCTGGGCGACGAGAACTCCGCCCAGCAGGACGAGAAGTACATCTCCCGTGTCAACGACTGGCGTTATGCTACCACCGATATGGAGCAGCCCCAGACCGCTGAGTCCTGGCGTTCCATGCCCAAGAAGGCCGGCGAGTGGTTCAAGCAGGTCGAAGAGGGCAAGATCGAGAACCCCTACGTCTTCGAGCACAGCAACGAGCCTGACTGGTACAAGGCCTGATATAACCCCGGCTGTGAAAGCAGCCAGGAAAGCAGCAGCGAGCCTCCCCACGGAGGCCCGCTGTTTTTTTTTATTTGGGAAAAAAGATATGGGACGGCCCGTTATGCTGTCTCCATTTGTTCCGGGCATTATCGTTTCTCAGCCGCTCCGACCTAGTCCGGCCCCGCGTTCACAGGCGCACCTCTACGGGCCGGTTTATGGTCAGGCTGTCGGGGGCGACGAGGCAGTCATAGGCCAGGATGTGGACGCCGGCAGCCTGGGCGGCCCGGAGGGCGGCGGCGAAGGCGGGGTCGGTATCCCGGTTGGGGGCGAAGTATTTTACGTTTTCCATCTGGATGACGAACAGCGCATAGCTCTCTCCCGGATAGGCGGCCAGCTCCCGGAGGTGTTTGGTTCCCCGCTGAGTGGGAGCGTCGGGAAAGAGGACGATTCCGTCCCGCTCCAGGGTGACGCCCTTCACCTCCAGCAGGGCCAGGGCGGGGGTGTATATCCCAAAATCAAACCGGCTGTCCCCATAGGTCAGCTCCGGCCTGACAGCGCAGTCCGGGGGAAAGAGCGTCCCGGCGCGCAAAAACTCCAGGGCGGCGGCGTTGGGGGCCTGGCTGTCCATGTTAATGAGCCTGTCTCCTTTTTCCACCGCCACCAGGTCATAGCGGGTCTTCCGTTGCGTGGGGGAGAAAGCGGCCTGGGAATCGGCAAGATAAACCGTTGCGCCGGGAACTAGAAACTCCCGGCAGCGGCCTGTGTTTTTCACATGGACGGTCTCGGTTCGGCCCTCCAGCTCCACATGGGCGATGAAACGGTTGGGCCGGTCGATGAAACGGGCGGGGACGACGCGGGCGTATTTCATCAGCGCACTGCCTGGAGGAGCTTTTTGGTGTATTCCTGCTGTGGGTGGTCGTATACCTGCTCCACCGGCCCCTCCTCGATGATGCGGCCCGCCTCCATGACCATGACCCGGTCGCAGATGGAATAGATGACGTTCAGATCGTGGCTGATGAAAAGGTAGCTTAGATCCAGCTCCCGCCGGAGATCCCACAGAAGATCTAATATCTGCGCCTGGATGGTCACGTCCAGGGCGGAGACCGGCTCGTCCGCCACGATAAATTTTGGCCGCTGTATCAGCGCCACGGCGATGGACACCCGCTGCCGCTGGCCGCCGGAAAGCTCCCTGGGCCGCCGGTCGGCGTATTCCCGTTCCAGACCCACACGCTCCAGCATATCCAGCACCCGGCGCTTCCGCTCGGCGGCGTCGTATTTTCCAAAGACCCGAAGGGGTTCCTCCAGAATCCAGCCGATGGTTTTGGCGGGATTTAAGCTGCTGAAGGGATCCTGGAAGACCATCTGGGGGCGCTTGGTGCGGTGGAGGATCTGGCCCCGGACAGCGTCGGGGGGGAGCATACCCAATATGGCCTTGGATAGGGTGGATTTGCCGCAGCCGGACTCCCCCACCAGGCCCAGAATCTCCCCCTGGCGCACCTGGAAGGAGACGTTTTTTACGGCCTGAAAGGTGCGGCCCCGGCCAAAGACGTTTTTGTCCTGATAGGTGACGGACAGGTTTTCAACTTCCAGCACTGGTTCATTCATGGCGCTTCCTCGTGGGGATGGCGGCGATGAGCCGCCGGGTGTATTCGTCCTGGGGACTTTGGAACACGTCCTCCGTCTGCCCCCGTTCCACGATCTGCCCCCGATACATCACCGCCACGCTCTCGCACAGGCGGCGTACCACGGACAGGTCGTGGCTGATCAGCAGGATCCCTACCCCGTACCGGCGGCTTATATCTCCCAGCAGGGACAGGATCTGGGCCTGCACCGTCACGTCCAGGGCGGTTGTCGGCTCGTCGCATATGAGGAGCTTGGGATGTATCACCATGGCGGCGGCGATCATGGCCCGCTGCCGCTGGCCGCCGGAGAGCTGATGGGGGTATTTTTCATAGGCGACGGGAGGCTCCGGCAGACCTACCTGCGCCATGGCCTCCAGGGCCAGGGCCTTTCGTTCCTGAGGGGACAGGTCGGTGTGCAGGCGCAACGCCTCCTCCACCTGGCGGCCCACCTTCATCAGGGGGTTCAGGCTGGTCATGGGTTCCTGGAACACCACGCCGATGTCCCGTCCCTGCACGGCCCGCAGCTCCTGCCGGGGGCAGGAGAGCAGATCCCGACCCTCAAACAGCACCTGGCCGGACAGCTCCACGCCGTTCCGCTCGATCAGGCCGGAGACGGCCATGGCCGTCACGGTCTTGCCGGAGCCGGATTCTCCCACCAGACCCAGCCGTTCGCCGGGGGCCATGGAAAGACTGACGCCGTCCACGGCCTGGCGGCCCGTGGACAGGAATTTTACACGCAGATCCTTCAGCTCAAGCATCGTATCGCCCTCCCAATCCGTCGCTTAAAAGACCGAAGCCCAGCACCAGCAGAACGATGGCAAGGCCCACGGACAGGGCGTACCACGGGGCGGACATGAGATAGGTCTGGGCCTCGCTGAGCATACGGCCAAGGCTGGCGTCCGGGGGCTGCACGCCTACGCCCAGGTAGCTCATGGACGCCTCCGCCAGTACCGCGTTATTAAAGCCGATGGCCACCGTGGAAAGCAGCACCGGCACAATGTTCGGCATGATGTGGACGAACAATATCCGCATATCTCCCACGCCCATGAGCTTGGCGCTGCGGACGTAGTCCATGCTTTTCTGCTTTACCACCTCGGAGCGGACGATACGGGAGAAGCTGGGGATGAACAATATCCCCAGAGCCAGGATGATCTTATATTTGCCGGAGCCGAACAGGGCGATCAGCACCAGGGCCAGCAGTATGCTGGGGAAGGCGGCGATGGCGTCGCAGATCCGCATAAGCACCTCGTCCAGCCAGCCGCCGTAATACCCGGTCAGTCCGCCGATGATCATGCCGGCCACCAAACCGATGGCCACCGTGGCGGCGGCGATGGCGAAGGTGGCCCCGGCCCCCTCCACCACGCGGGAGAAGATGTCCCGGCCAAAGTTATCGGTTCCCAGCAAATGGGCCAGGCTGGGACCTTGCAGCTTGGCGGAGCCGTCCATGGCGTTGGGGTCATAGGGCGTCCAGAAGACCCCAATGATAATGATAAGAAGCATGGCGGCGGTGATAATAGCTCCGGCCCGCAGCGTTTTATTTTGTCTTGATGGTATCATATTAGCTCAATCTGACCCGCGGGTCGATGTACTGGGTGACGATGTCCGACAGGTAGTTCATAAAGACCACCACAAAGGAGATCAGCACCACGATGCACTGCACCACGGGATAGTCCCGGTTGCTGATGCTGGACAGGAGGAGCCGTCCCAGGCCCGGCAGGGCGAACACCTGCTCCACAATGATGGAGCCGGCCACGATGTCCGCCAAAGTCATGGCCAGAAACGTGACCACCGGCAGCAGGGCGTTTCGCAGCACATGGCCCCGGATCACTCCCCGGCGGGAGTTCCCCCGGCTGTAAGCCGTGCGGACATAGTCCTGGTTCATCTGGGCGATGATGGACGAGCGCAGCTGCTTTGTCACCATGGCCGCCTTGGGAATGGCAATGGCAAGCGCCGGGAACACCAGATACCCCAGACAGCCCCAAAAGCTGTCCGAGAAGCTGACGAAGGCCCCCGGCACGAAAAGGTTCAGCACAAGGCCGAACAAATAGGTGAACAGTATCCCCAGAAAGAAAGGCGGAATGGCCATGAACACCTGGTTCATGGCCACAAACGCCCGGTCTGCCCGGCTGCCCTGATAACGGGCCAGCGTAACGCCAAGAGGGATGCTGATGCCAATCACCATCAGCCAGGCCATCAGGGACAGAGCCGCCGTGACGGCGACCTTCCCATTTATGACCTCGCTGACCGGCATGGAATAGCTGTAGCTGGTCCCCATATCCCCGGTGACAAAGCCGGAGAGCCACTTCCAGTAGCGCACGAAGACATTCCCGGTCAGGCCAAGCTCTTCCCGCAGGGATTCCGCCCGCTCCGGCGTGTAGTCGGTGCCGAGAAGGCGGGCGGTGGGATCCCCCGGAATGATCTGGAAGGCCAGGAAGGCGAGCAGGGATATGACAAGCAGGGTGACGAGCAGTACCCCGGTTTTTTTCAGTATATAGCGCACTTTTTATCCCATGAGATAGACGGTGGACATATCCATGACGTACAGGGGGTAGAACTCATACCCGCCCACGTTCGTCTGCATGACCACGAACTCCGCCAGATCTTGAATGTAGACGCTGGCCGCCTGCTCGGTCAGAATAGTCTGGCACTGTTTGAACAGGTCGATCTGAGTGGCCTCGTCCACCGTGGCTACCGCTTCGGCATAGGCCGCGTCATATTCATCGTTATAGAAGCTGATGAAGTTTTTGCTGCTGTCGCTGGTGAAGCGGGAAAGCATGGCGGAGGCAGTCAGGGTGGAGGCGTCAAAGCCGTTGATGGTGGCCTGGAAGTCCCGGCCCTGATACACGTCGGTATACCAGGTGGTGGCGTCCATCTGCTCGATCTCCACGGTGACGCCGATCTGCTTGAGCTGCTCCACGATGACCTGGGCAGCGTTCACATGGGGGGTATAGCTGGAGATCACTGCGATGGAGAAGGTGAACCCGTCCTCATACCCGGCCTCGGCCAGAAGCTCCTTGGCCTTTTCGATGTCGGTCTCATAGTAGTCGGTGAGACTGTCATCGAAGTACTTGGAGAAGGCGGGGTACATACTGCTGCCCAGGGCGGTGCCATACCCGTCCCCGGCCAGGTCGATGATCTCATACTTGTCGATGGCATAGCTCAGCGCCTGCCGGACAAGGATGTTGTCAAACGGTTCCACGGCGTTATTGAGATACAGCGCCTGTACCAGGTTCATGCTGCCCTCCAGCACGGTCAGGCCGGAAAGCTCCGCCGCCTGGCTGGCGTCCAGATGGGCGGCCAGGTCGATGGCCCCGGACTGGAGGCTCATGACCATGGTCTGGCTGTCCTCGATGACCTGGAAGGTGACTTTGTCCAGATAGGGTTCCTCTCCCCAGTAGTCCTCGAACTTTTCGATGACCACATTCTCCTGCACAGTGCGGGAGACGAATTTGAACGGCCCGGTGCCGATCAGCTCCTCGTCGGGGTCGTTCCCCTCCGGGATGATGGCGGCGGTCATATAGGCCAGAAATTCCGTGTCCGGGGCGGACAGGGTGACGACGATGGTGCTGTCGTCTGCGGCTTCCACGCTGGCGATGCCGGACAGGGTGGTCATCAAAGGCTCCCCGGTGTCCAGGCCCGCAGCCCTGGTCAGCGAATATACGACATCCCCGACCGTTACCGTTTCTCCGTTGTGAAACTTGACGCCCTCACGCAGGGTGAAGGTATATACGTCAGCGGTTTCGTTCACGGTGTAGCTTTCGGCGACGGCGGGGATGAGATTTCCTTCTGTGTCGGGCTTTACAAGCCCTTCAAAGATATTAAATAGGACCTCTCTGGTTCCTGCCAGCGACGAAGAAACGTGCGGGTCAAGACTGCTGTCCAGTTCTGCGGCGATGCCTACGGTGATCTCTCCTCCGTAGACGGGTTCGCCGGTGGAGCCGGTGGTTTCCTCGGCTGCGTCCGCTGCCGCCGTGGCGGTTTCGGTTTCAGCCGTCTCTGACGTTGCGTCTCCCTGGGCTGACTCGCCGCCTCCGCATCCGCAGAGTGCCGCTGTCATAAGGGCCGCCAGAATCAGGGCGAGAATACGACTTTTCATAGCGATAGTATTTCTCCTTTTTGGCTCCAATATGAAATTTTCTCTTGGCCCACAGAGAATACCACAAAAAGAATAGCCCGTCAAGGCAAAAATCGCTCGTCTGCGATAAATGTGGCATAAACCGTCTTTTTTACACTTGGATCCCCAGCGCCTTCAGCTTGGGAATCAGGCCCACTCTGGGCTTGTCCGGGTCGGGGAGCTGAGGGAAGTCGTAGGCAGGGTAGTCGTTCCCCTCCACAAGGGCGGGGCCGTCCGGGGTCAGGCACACGTCCCAGCCCACATACCGCATCTGAGGCACCAACAGGGCGGCCCGTTTGACCATGTCCTTTATCTCGTCCATAAAGGGCAGCTTATAGCCTATAAAGGAAATCCCGGTCTCCGGGTGAGCGTCGTAGCAGACCAGGGCCGAGGTTTGGCCCCGGCCTGTCACCTCGCCCTTGTCCAGATCAAAGTGACAGGCCACGCCGCCGCTCTCCATATTGTCCACAAAATGGCCGTTGTTTCCCGTTTTAAACACGGCGTAGAGGATATGGGCTTGGCCGCCGACGACCAGCGTGACCACCCGCAGACAGTTGAGGGAATGGGGATAGATCGCCTCCGCCTGGGGGTGCTGGACGATGACCTCCTCGATCACGCCGAAATGCTTTTCCGGGCTGGTGACATAGGCCCACAGCGCCTCCGGGGAGGGGAATTTTCCCACCTCAATTTTCTCGATGCCCTTGCCGCTCTGCCCAACATAAGGCTTGGCGAAGAAAAATTCCTTCCCCTGGAGGAACGCCTGAAAACGGGGAAAATCAATTTTTGCAATGTCCAGAATTTCCCGGTGGGTATATTCCGCAAATTTCTCATCGAATAAATTCTTCTGGTCGAATATCCGGGCGCAGACCGGATCGTTCAGAGAGGTGACGAGCTTCTTGTTTTTCATCCGGGTCAGATAGGTCTTCCGCTCCGCCCGGCTCAGGTTGTAAAACTCGAAGATGATATAGTCGTTGTACCCCGCCCCGTATCGGAGGGCGTAGCCCACCATATCGAAAAACAGCCCCGCTTTGCTTTTTCCCGTCTGTTCGTGAATCCTGTCGATTTTCTCGAGCATCCGCTTTAGCTTTGCCTCACGCAGAACCCGCGCCATATATGAAACGTTCATAACTTTATACTCCCCTATTGCAATTTGTTCCAACTACATCTATTTTACTCTTTGGGGGAGTTATTGTCAAAAACGCTACATTAATGTAAATAACAAAAAATGAATATTCAGAAGAAAAATTCGCCAGGTATGCGGGATTGGATGTGTATTGCGAAAATATAGCTGTACCAATGGGTAGAAAATATGTTATAATCTAAGGAAATACTGTCATTTTATGTCAAACAAAGAAGAACAAATCAAGAGGAAGGCAACCAACCATGCTGCGATTTTATTTCGCCCTGTGGGCCGCCAAACTGGCCGCCTGGATTTTGAAGCTGCGGGGGCAGGAGCGGAACGACTGGCCGGGGCTTTTGGCCATCAAACTCTGTCCTGACTTTCTGGCCCGCGTCCGCAAGCCGGCCCTGGTGATCGCCGTCACCGGCACCAACGGCAAGGGAACCACCGCCGCCCTGATCAGCAACCGGCTGGAGGCGGAGGGGCGTACTGTATCCTTTAACGACTGGGGGGCCAATCTGTCCGCCGGATTCGCCCTGAACCTGATGCGGTGCGTGAATGTGTTCAACCGCCCGGTGAAGGACGCGTCCGTTCTGGAGGCGGACGAGCGTACCCTGGACGTGACTATGGGCCAGATCCAGCCCGACTATATCCTGGTGACAAATCTTGCCAAGGACTCCCTCCGGCGAAATGCCCACCCGGAATTTATTTTCGACATTCTGGATAGGACGTTTTCTATTCTGGGGGGTAACACTACCGCTATATTAAACGCCAACGACCCCATCAGCTCTCAGCTCGCCTGCAACTGCAAGCGGGTGTTTTTTGGCGTGGGCGACATCCACACCCATCCCTATGAGAGCCGGGCCATGGACATAACGGTCTGTCCCCGCTGCGGAGGGCCGATTTACTATCATTCCCGACTGTACCGACAGTTTGGGGATTTTTATTGCCCTGACTGCGATTTCAAAACCCCGGAGGCCAAGTATTTTGTCACCGCCGCCGACCTGGCCGCCGGCCAAATGACGGTGTCGGAGGAGGGGCAGGAGCAGGTGTACCCCCTGATTTCCGACACGGTGTTCCATCTGAGCAACGTCCTTGCCTTCGTGGCCCTGATGCGGGAGCTGGGGACGAGCCGGGAGGCCCTGGCGGAATTTTTGCAGGCCCAGCAGGTGACGCGGTTCCGGGAGACCTGCGTGGAATACGACGGGGTGCGGTATTATACCTACGCCGCCAAGGGGCAGAACGTCAGCGCTGCCTCCACGGTGTTCGAGTATCTGGCCGCTGAGCCGTCCCGGAAGGTGCTGGTGCTGGTAATGGACGAGCTTCAGGACAGAAACCACGCCACGGAGACATTGACCTGGCTCTACGAGACAGATTTTGAGCTTTTGAACAGCCCCAACATCCAGCAGATCGTGGTCGGGGGCCATATGTGCCTGAACCACCGGCTCCGGCTTCTTCTGGCCGGGGTGCCGGAGGAGCGGCTGGTGTGCATTGAGGACGAGAGCCGGATTCCCGACTATGTAAAGGTAGACGGAGCGGAGCGGGTGTACGTGCTGTTCGAGGTGGATTTTCCCACCAAGGCGCGAAATATCCGGGACGCCATCATCGAAGCACAGAAAGGGAGGAAGCAGCCGTGAAAAAAATTGAATTGCTGTTCCCGGAGCTGTGCAATCTATATGGAGAGAGCTACAACATCACCTATTTGCAACGATGCTGCCCGGAGGAGATTCAGATTATCGAAACGAACCACCGGGACAGACCGGCCTTCGCCTCCGGGGACGTGGACATGGTTTACCTGGGCTGCATGACGGAGCGGAAGCAGGAGATGGTGCTGTCCGCGCTAAGAGATTATAAGACCCGTTTCCGGGAGCTGATTGATAAAAACGTGCTGTTCCTGGTCACGGGCAACGCAGTGGAGCTGTTTGGCCGGGAGATACGGGACGGGGAGCGGGCCATAGAGGGCCTGGGGCTGTTTGATTTCTACTCTGTCCGCAACAGGAAGGGAGAACGCCATAACTCCCAGTTTATCGGCGTTTGGGACGATTTGACCCTGCTGGGCCACAAGAGCCAGTTTTCCTTTTCCTACGGGGATTTTGCGGAGAGCTTTATCCACATCCAGCGGGGCATCGGCATGAACCCGGACACGGACAGGGAGGGTATTCAGGTCAATAACTTTTTCGCCACCTATTCCCTGGGGCCGTTTCTGATTCTGAACCCCCGTTTCACAAAGCGGCTGCTGGAACGGCTGGGCCTTGCACCCCGCCTGTGTTTTGAAAAAGAGATCATGGAGGCCTACGACTATCGGCTGGCGGAGCTTACCAAAGCCCTGCCTCTATACAAAGGGGGAGACAAACGCTCATGAGCAGACTGAGCTTTCTGTTAAAGCGGATGAAAAGCACCAATTACCGGGGCTTTATCGACGCGGCCAGGCGCGTCAGCAAAATCAACCATCGGCCCTGGCCCGTCAATCTGGCGGACTGTCTTCTCTGCACCGCCAAATACGGCTCCAGCCATGTGGATTACGAGACCTTTGAGATGTACGCCATGTCGGCCCAGGAGCGGGCGAACGTCCTCACCATCGGGAAAAACAGCGAGCTTGTCCGGCGGCTGAACGATCGGGAGAAGATGGTGTATTTCGAGGACAAGGCGGTTTTCAACCAGAAATTCAACAAATATCTCAAGCGGGACTGGATTTGTCTGAAGGACTGCACCTTTGAGGACTTCGCCCGGTTTCTCCAGGGCCGGGAGAAGGTCATCACAAAGCCCCTGGATTTGAGCTGCGGCAAGGGAGTGGCCATTTACTACACGGCGGCCCAGGAGCCGAAGGAGCTATATGACCGGCTGATGGCGGAAAAAGCCTACCTGGTGGAGGATGTGGTAGTGCAGTGCGACGCCATGGCTTCTCTCTGTCCCTCCTCCGTCAACACCGTCCGGCTCGTCACCATCCTGAACGGGGACGAGGTGAGCATTGTGGCCGGATGCGTGCGTATGGGCCGTGGTGGATAACTTCAACCACGGGGGCATCGCTGCCGCCGTCGACACCAACCGGGGCGTTTTGTGTTCGGACGGCTACGACAAGTACCGGGCCGTCTACCCCGTCCATCCCGAAACGGGAACGGCCATCAAGGGCTTCGTCATCCCCCAGTGGGAGGCGGTCAAGGCCCTGGTGACGGCAGGCGCCAGGGAGGTGCCGGAGGTGCGCTATGTAGGCTGGGACGTGGCCGTCAGCCGGGACGACGGCCTGGTGTTCATCGAGGGCAACGCCTTTCCCGGCCAGGATCTGAGCCAATACCCCAGGCTGAACCTGGGAACCTATAGCGTCATGCAGGCCGCAATAAAGGAATAGAAAACGGGGGGACGGCGTCAGGGCTTGATGCCGTCCCCCTTACGGTACGGGGCGGGTCTTTTTCCGCCATGCCGCGCTGTTTTTCCTCGACGTCGTCGGCACAGAGTCCGCTTAGCTACGCTCTTTAAAAAAAAGAGCATCCGCACGCTCCCTTGCGCCTCCTCTCCCCGCAAAGCTGGCTTTGCGGGGGCCCTAGGGGTACGCCTTCGTCAAAACATCACGACCTGACGAAAAAATCCCTCGCCCTGCATAGTCTGATATAGGGCCTTTGGCCCTGCTGACACTCACACCAGCCCGTATAAAATCCCGGCCACGGCGCCGATTAGGATCAAAAACGCGGGGTGGAGCTTCTGGAAGCGGATATATATCACCGCCAGCACGGCGGCGAGGATAATGGCGGGCCACTGGATGACCACGCCCACGCTGGCAAGGCCCGTCCAGGCGGCGGTATTCAGCAGCGCCCCGGCGGCCACGGTCAGACCGGCGGAAGCGATCAGGGCCGTGGAGGCGGGCCGGATGCCGTAGAACACCCCCTGGACATAGCGGTTATCCCGGAACGCCTTCAAAAAAGCGGCGATGAGAAGGATAATGATAATGCTGGGCGTGACCTCTCCCGCCAGAGCGCAGGCGCTGCCGCCGACACCGGCCACGGTATAGCCGGTGTACACCGCCATGTTGATGCCGATGGGGCCGGGGGTGGATTCGGACACGGCCAGCATATCCGCCACCTGCTGGGCCGTAAACCAGCCGGTGCGCGGCCCCATTTCATTCAGAAACGGCAGGGTGGCCAGGCCGCCGCCCACGGAGAACAGGCCCACCTTGAAAAACTCCCAGAAAAGGCGAAGATAGATCATTTCTCCTTTTTCGCCTCCCTTGCAGTCTGGATGATCACGCCGGCGACGCCGGCGGCCACCACGATCAGCACCGGGGACAGGCCGGCGGCCACGGCCAGGGCCAGCACGATGAGGAAGATGATCAGGGTGGTCTTGTCCTTCACCGAGGTTTTGAACAGCTTCACCACCGCCCCGGCGATCAGCACCGTCACCGCCACGCGGATACCGGCGAAGGCGTTTTGCACCACGGGATATTCCGCGAAATTCTGGAGCAGCGCGGCGATCAGCAGGATGATGATAAAGCTGGGCAGGGTCAGGCTGTAGGTGGCCACGATGCCGCCGGGCAGGCCCTTTTGCTTATAGCCGATGAAGGTGGCGGTGTTCACCGCGATTATGCCGGGGGTACACTGGCCGATGGCGTAATAATCGCCCAGCTCCTCCTCCGTACACCAGCCGTGATTTTCCACCACCTCCCGGCGGAGGATGGGCAGCATGGCGTACCCCCCGCCAAAGGTGATCAGGCCGATTTTAAAAAAGGTTTTAAACAGCGACCAATAGGCTTTCATTTCACTCTCTCCCTGTCATATTCCGAATAGCCGCGAGGACGACCGTCCGTCGGCGGATGGAAGTCAGAACGTGACGATTTTCGGCTTCTGGCCGTGGACGGCGAAGGTGGCGGTGACGTCCTTGAGATAGAACACCTGGTTGTTCCCGTCGCCGGGGGCGTATTTCCCCCGCAGGGAGGGGTAGGCGTCCAGCAGGCTCTTCTGGGCCTCCAGGCTGGGATCCTCCACGGCGGTTCCGGCAACCCGCACCCACTGGCCCTTGTGGAAGCCGCAGATCTCCACCTTGGGGTTTTCGGCAAGCTGATGGGATACGGGCTTGACCTTGCCCGTCTGGAAATACAGCCGCCCGTTATAGATGTTCACGGTGCTGAAAGGCCGGACGCGGGGCTGATCCCCTTCGCAGGTGGCGATGTAGTAGATACCGCACTGCTTCAAAAATTCGCATACTTCTTCCATGGATTATTCCTCCTGATGTTGTTGTTTTTTATGATAAGATTTGATTATGATTGTGTGGCGCTTTCCAGCGGTTTGCACACGTCGCACCAGCCGGTGGGATTGGATAATTCTTCCAGCTCCTGACAGGACAGGGCGATGCCGCTGTGGGCGCTTCCGGCGGCGGGGTAGACGGTTTCGTGGTCGCGGAGGCTCACGTCCAGCCAGACCTGCACCCCCTCCGGGGCCAGAAAGGGACATACGCCTCCGGCGGCGTTGCCGGTGATGCGCTCCGTGTCCTCGCGGGAGAGCATACGGGCCTTGCAGCCGAATTGAGTCTTGAACTTGTGGTTGTCGATGCGCCGGGTTCCGGCGGCTACCACCAGCACCGCGCCGTCCCCATAATAAAAGGACAGGGTCTTGGCGATCTGGTCGGGGTCTACGCCCAGACATTCCGCCGCCAGATCCACCGTGGCGGTGGAGGCCTCAAACTCGTGCAGCCGGTCGGAAAGGCCCCGTTCCGCCAAAAGCTGCTTTACTTTTTCGATGGTCATGCTTTTCTCCTTGCAATGTAACTTTTTACACGGTACAATAATACCATGAAACGTGAAAAAAGAAAAGTCGCTGTCATCGGCGCGCTGAATATCGACATAGGAGGCCGGGGGACGGCTCCCTTCACGCCGGGGGATTCTATTCCCGGCCAGGTAACGGTTTCCCTGGGAGGCGTGGGCTGGAATATCGCGAGAGACTGCGCCCTCCTGGGGGCGGATACCGCTTTTTTCGCCCCCCTGGGCCGGGACGAGCATGAGGCCGCTATTTTGGCGGAGGCGGCCCGCTTCGGCGTCCGGCTGGAGGGGTGCCGATGGCTCTCCGCCCCCAACAACCGCTATCTTTATATCTGCGACCGCCTGGGGGACGTGGTGGCCGCCGTGAACGATATGCGCCTGTGCGCCGCCCTGGACGGGGCGTATATCCGCTCCATCGCCGCGGACGTGAACGGCTGCGCCGCCGCCGTGGCGGACGCAAATCTCCCGGAGGAGGCCCTGATGGCCCTGGCGGAGCAGACTGCCGTTCCCCTGGCGGCGGACTGCGTTTCCGCTGTGAAATGCCCGAAGCTCCGGCCCATCCTGCCCCGGCTCCATACCCTGAAGGCCAACCGCCTGGAGGCCGAGGCCCTGACCGGCCTGTCTCACCCGGAGCAGGCCCTCCGCGCCCTGCTGAAGGCCGGGGTTCGGCGGGCGGTGGTGTCTCTCGGTGCGGAGGGATTTCTCTGCGGGGAGGGGGATGTCATGCTGCATCAGCCCGCCTTTCCCGCCCCTATGGCCGACGCCACCGGCGCGGGGGACTGCCTGACCGCCGCCCTGACCGTGGGCCTGGCGCTGGATCTCCCGCTGGAGGAATGTGCCGCCCTGGGGGCCAGAGCCGCCGCCGTCACGGTCGCGCATCCGGGCGCCGTCACGACCGCCCTGGGGGAGCTGTCAGCAGTGGGGGAAGGCGGCTGACGCCGAACGGAGGACGGGAAGTAAGCGCTTGTTTGGTAGCATTATAGCACATTTTTTCCAATTTGTCAAGAGTATGGGTTGCGATTTGCTATGAAGCGAAACCGGGGCTGTTGAAAAACCTGTGGAGAAAATGTTGGGAACTTTTTGCAACTGTTGAAAACTTTGTGGAAAACGTGTTGGAAACCCGGCTTTCCGCCCTCGCGCGCGCGTAGCTTCCTAGCCTGGACTGAACTTTCCTTTCCTTGCCTTATCTTACCTAGACTATACTAGACTTACCTTACCTTACCTCGGTTAACCATTTTAAGGTTTTTAACAATCTTTTATACAAGGGGGAGAAAAAATGGAGTACGAATTGACAGATTACCGCCCGGAGATGGGGCCGATCAACTGGCAGGAGGGCTTCCGGGAGGAGCTGCTGGGACGACCGATCGAGGAGCAGCTTCGCTGCTATGGCTGGATGGAGGACAGGCGCATGATGGACGTCCCCTTCCGGGAGGCGGAGGCGTATATCCGGCAGAAGGGCTGGGAGTCGTCCATCTCCCCGGTGCAGTCGTCCCGGCTCATCCTTATGGACGGCCTGGTGGTCGGGGTACGTCTGTGGAACGGAATTCGGATCCTGCCCTATCAGGGCTATGCCTATGATTCCGACTCGGACAACAACGGCGCAGGCTATAAGGAGCGGGAGTACTATGCATATCTCATCTGCCTCCCCTTTGAGCATACCCTCTGGTGACGCGCCCTTCCGGCCTGTACAACAGGAATCGATTCACAGGATCCTTAAATACATATCCAGCCTGGCGCTGATATACCCTGCGAACAGGTTTTCCATCGCGGAGAGGTCATGCTTCACATGATAGGCGTCAAAAGCGTCGTAGTAAGCGACCCTGTCGGCGAATTTGATGTCGATGGGCGGGTAGCCCGCCTTCATAAGCTCCAGATTCACCAGCAGACGGCCTGTTCTGCCGTTGCCGTCGATGAACGGATGGATCCCTTCAAATTCAATGTGAAAACGCGCCAGCCTGGTCACGATGTATTCGTCGCTTTCGGCATAGTCCCGCAAAAGCTGTTCCATTTTCGGCTGTATCAGATAGGGCTGCACCGGCTCGTGATGCGCGCCCATAATGCGCACGGGAACCCTGCGGTAAACCCCGCGATCCTCCTTTTTGTCCGCAAGCACAAGATAGTGTATCTGCCTGATAATGCTCTCGCTGAGGGGCGCGTTTTCCTTTACAAGGTCGCTCACAAAATCAAACGCCTCCTTGTGGCCGATCGCCTCCATATGATCCCTCAGCGGCTTTCGGTCGATGGTCAGACCGCGCAGCACCAGATCCGTCTCCCGCAGCGTCAGGGTGTTTCCCTCGATGGCGTTGGAGTTATAGGTGTATTCCACCGTGAACTCCTCGTTCAGTCGGGCGGCTTCGCCCTCCGTCAGGGACCTTTTGCGGTCAAGCTCCGCTTTCTTGCGTTCGATCTGTGCGAAAACGCTTTCCCTGGATTTATAGCGTCCGTCGGCGGGCTTGCGCGCGTCCGCCGGGATTTTCCAGCCGCGACCCTCCTGAAATGCGCCGGGGATTTTGCCCTCCGCGCATAAGGCCCGTATTCTCCTGTCGGAAACGCCCCATTTTTCGGCAGCTTCTTTCACCGTCATAAACATTATCTGTGCCTCCAATCCCTAACGCCTGCTATTGTACCACGTTATCGGAACAATAACAACCCCATCGGAACGATCCGCTTCGCTTTAGCGGAACAATACGTCGTCTTGCATATTCCCCCCAGCCTGTAAAATAGAGGGGGAACAAAATTCGCCATCCGGCTTTGGGTATAAAAAAAGCCCGTGCGCCACTGCGGCTCACAGACGTCGGTTTGGTTATGTAATTACTCTTTAAGTGTTCCCCTTTGCGAGATGGGGGGGAACGCTGATTTTTATGAAGGCGACATGATGGTTATACTTAATCTTTCAAATCACTATTATTGTAATCTTTTATTTGCGTCCTGTCAATCCCAAAATGAGCGGTTTTCCTGAATATTTTATGGGATTAAATGGAAATTTTGCGGTCAAATCGCCGGAAGCATAAGAAAAAGTGGTCAAATTCGTGGTCAGGGAAACCTGACCACTTATTATTTGTCCCGTTCCGGTGTTATGATATTAAAATATTCATAGAAAACAGAAAGCGAGGGCGAATCCATGGGCAGACGGGGGGAGAACATTCGCAAACGGCAGGACGGGCGCTGGGAGGCCAGGGTGGTGCAGGGCCGCCCCCACGGCGGGAAGACCAATTACAAATACCTCTACGGACGCTCCTATCAGGACGTGCGGCGGAAGAAGAAGGTTTTTCTGGAGCGTCGGCAGCCTGCGGGGCGGGATGAAATCCTCTCCCCGGCGGAGAACGGCCTGGGGGACGCGCCGTTTAGGGACGTGGTGTCCGCATGGCTGGCCTGCAAGAAATCGGAGGTCAAGGAATCCACCTATAGCTGCTATGCCACCATGGCGGAAAAGCACCTTCTTCCCGCCCTGGGGGCGATCCCCGTGGGCGGGATCGACAGCCGATGCCTGGCGGAATTTCTGGAAAAAAAGAAAACCAGTGGTCGGCTCCGGGGCGGCCCGCTTTCGGACAAAACCCTCTCGGACATGAAGACCGTTTTAATGCAGATCCTCCGCTTCGCCAAAAAGCGGGGCATGATCCCCGCCGTGCCGGACTGCCCGGCCATGACCAGCCGGACGCCGGACGCCAGCGTGCTGACCATGGGGGAGCAGAAGCAGGTGGAGGCCAGGGTGATGGAGGAGGACACCCCGTTCAGCCTGGGGGTGCTGCGCTCCCTCTACGGCGGCGTTCGCATCGGCGAGGTGTGCGGTCTGCAATGGCGCGACTTCGACTGCAAAAACGGGACGATTTCCATCAACAAGACCGTTTACCGCATCACGGACATGGGCGGGCAGGACGGCCCCCGGACGAAGGTGGTGATCGGCACGCCGAAGACGGACTGCTCCGTCCGCACCATCCCGCTGCCGACCCCGGTGTTTCAGTATTTCATGGCCCGCCGCCGGGACGGGGACTGCTACATCGTGACGGGAACCGCCCGGTATATGGAGCCGCGGGTCTGCCTCGATCGCTATAAGCGGCTGCTGCGCCGGGCGGGGGTGGCCGACCACTCCTTCCACACCCTGCGCCACACCTACGCCACCCGCTGCGTGGAGAGCGGCGTGGACGTGAAATCCCTCAGCGAGATCATGGGCCACTCCAACGTGAAGATCACGCTCCAGCGCTATGTTCACCCCTCCATGGACGCAAAAAAACAGCAGGTCAACAAGCTGCCCTGCTTTCCTGCCGGTGGTCAGATTCGTGGTCAAGCGTATAGGGAAATCGCCTGATATTTCAAGGGGTTTCGCGTTTTAATCTCGCAAAGGGGAACACTTAAAGAGCAGTGCGATGCTCTGCGGGTGACGGTGATTGTACCTCTGCTTCCATTTTTTATTGCATCGCACACCACGGAATGATAATTCCGTTGTATAAAGGGAGAACCATGGCGGACAAGGAACTGCGGAAAATGAACCGCACGGAGCTGATAGAGATCATCTACGCCCTCCAGCAGAACGAGCGGACGCTCCGCACGGAAAATGAAAAGCTGCGCCGTGAGCTTGACGACAAGCTCCTGCGCATGGAGTCCGCGGGATCCATTGCGGAGGCGGCTCTCAGCCTCAACCGCGTCTTTGAGGACGCGGAGGCCGCCGCAAAGCAATATCTGGACTCCCTCCGCTATGTGGACGAGAATGTGGAAAAGATCCTCTCCGAGGCCCGCCGCCAGGCGGATGAAATCGTCGCTACCGCAGAAAAAGAAATCTCTGCGCCCGCAGCGCCACCCCATCGGGAGGAACCCCGCCGGGAGGAAAAACGCCGCACACGCCGCACCCGTCCTGTCCCGGAAAAAACCGAACGCCCCCAAAAGCGCCGGGAGCGCCATCTGAAATGACCAGAACGGAAAGGGACTGCCCATGAAGCAAACCATCCCCAAAATGGCCAGCATCCCCACCGCTGAGGAGGTTGCCGCCGAACGGGAACGCCTTCAATATCAAAAACGCTACCGCCAGACTCTGCGCACGACCATTTATGCCCTCATCGTGGTGGCCGCGGTGGCCGTGCTGATCGCCACCATGTTCCTGCCCGTCCTCCAGGTGTCCGGCACCAGCATGGAGCCGACGCTGTCAGACGGGGACGTGATCGTCCTCGTGAAAAACGGGGACTTTGAAACCGGCGACCTGGTGGGCTTTTATTACCAGAACAAGCTTCTTCTCAAGCGCGTCATCGGCGGCCCCGGAGACATCATCGACATCGATGAGGAGGGAAACGTCACCGTCAACGGCGAGCTGCTGGATGAGCCGTACCTCACAGAAAAATCCCTGGGGGAGACGGACTTGACTTATCCCTATCAGGTGCCGGAGAGTCGGTACTTCGTCATGGGGGACAACCGCGCCACCTCCATCGACTCCCGCAGCAGCGCCATCGGCTGCATAGAGGCGGATCAGATCGTCGGAAAAGTAATTCTGCGGGTTTGGCCGCTAAGTGAGCTGTCGCTTATCAAGTGAGGGGCGGAACCCCTCCACCGCCTAGCGGCGGTCCCCCTCCCCTTTCAGGGGAGGCATAGGTGCCAGCATTTCGTAAAATATCACTTTTCAATATAGATATATCCAAAAGATAAAGTGCATCAGATAGGTGCATCTGAAAATGTGCAACAAACACCGTCGGCGTCAGCCGCGGGGTAAGCCTCCCCTGAAAGGGGAGGGGGACCATGCGCCAGCATGGTGGAGGGGTTCCCCCCGCCAGCACTGCGTAACAAGGACAGCGGAGGGGTTCTCCCCGCGCCGTGCGCGGCCCTCGCGCCGCAAAACGAACAAACGTTCACCTTTTGCCTCACCTTCATTATAACACGAATTTTACGATTGTAAATACAATTCCGACACGATTTTCCAAATGCTCACAAAAAATTCACAAGGAGCGTTCCTATGAAAAGAAACCATATCCAGTGCGGGTGCCGGGGGCATCCGAAAAGCGGGGGCTTGACCCCCCACCGATTCTTTTGCGAGTCCATAAAATTATCAACATATGTAAAGGAGCTTAAACAATGAGCAAAATGAAGAGACTTGCCAGCCTCCTGCTGGCCCTGGCCCTGGTGCTTGCCCTGGGCGTGTCTGCATTTGCGGATGGCGAAGAGGATGGTACGGATACCGAAGAGGAAACCACCTATACCATCACCATCTCCAGCGCGACTTCCGGCCATGTCTACACCGCCTATCAGATCTTCTCCGGCACTCTGAGTGAAGACGGCAAGACGCTGTCCGACGTGGAGTGGGGCGATGACGTTAACGGTACTAATCTGCTGGCCGCGTTAAAGGCGGACAGCACTCTGGGTAGCCTGTTCGCCTCCTGCACCACCGCCGCCGATGTGGCAGAGGTTCTGGCGTCGGATAGCTGGACTGCCGACTATACCGTGATTTTTGCCGATATAGCAGATAGCTATGTGTCTGGCGGAAAAACCGGCACTTATTCTGAAGGAAGCTACAAGATTGAGGGACTTTCCGCCGGCTATTACCTGGTGATTGACACCCTGGCCGAAGACTCCACAATGGCAGATGGCGACGCGTATTCTCGCAACATGATCCAGCTCGTGACAAATGTCACCGTAGCCAATAAGGCTGTGTATCCCACCGTGGATAAGACCGTCAGCGACAAGGACGCCAGCATTGGCGATACCGTAACCTACACCCTGACCGGCACCGTACCCGACACCACCGGCTACGACAGCTACACCTACATCTTCCATGATACCCTGTCCTCTGGCCTGACCTACTCCAATAGCGTAAAGGTTACTGCAACCGTCACTACTACAACTACTGGCGTGGATGACGATGGAAACGAGATAACATCTACAAAAACAAGCACTGTTACTATACCTGCCACTGCTACCGTAACAACAGACGACGGATCTGAGACCGTAACCAATTATACCGTCGTGGTCAGCGGCTATACGGAGGTAAGTGACACCAGCGATACAACCGTTACATATTACACCTATAGCAACGAAACAGACGCATACGAAGTGGCAAGTGACACTTCTGACAGCGACACCACCTACTACACAGCAAACACCACCGACGGCTGCACCGTTGAGATCATTTTCAGTGACATCACTAGCCTGTATGATGAGGATGGCAACCTGATCGACGTGTCCACTATTTCCAAAATCACCGTCACCTACACCGCCACTCTGAATGAGAACGCTGTGATCGGCACCGACGGCAACACCAACGAGGTTTATGTGGAGTATTCCAACAACCCCAACGGCTCCGGCACCGGCACCACGGAGACCGATGAAGTTGTCACCTTCACCTTCGAGCTGGACGTGACCAAGGTTGACGGGGATTCGTATGATGAAGACACTAAGACCTACACCGATGTGCTAAGCGGCGCTGAGTTTGTTCTGTACTATACCGTGACTACCACCGATGAAACCACTAACACAAAAACCACTACAAAATATTATCTGATTGCTACGGAGGCTACCGAAGAACAGGAAGTTGAAGGCGACGATGGCAGTGCTAAAACCATTACCGTAGGCACCGGCACCTACACCGTGACCGGCTGGACTACCGACAAGACCAAGGCTACCACCCTGACCTCCGCTTCTGACGGCACCTTCGAGATCATCGGCCTGGATACCGGCACCTACTATCTGGAAGAGACCAAGGCTCCCGATGGCTACAACCTGCTGGCTAATGCCATCACAATCGTGATCTCTGCCACCTATAAAGACACCGACAACGACGGCTTGGATGAAGTTGAAGCTCTAACCGCCACTGCTGATTCCAAATCGTTGACAACAGATAGCAGCAGCGGCACTGTCAGCGCGACTGTCGAGAACAACGCTGGTTCCACCCTGCCCTCCACCGGCGGCATTGGTACCACCATCTTCTATGTCATCGGCAGCATTATGGTGCTTGGCGCTGTGGTTCTGCTAATCACCCGCAAGCGCATGAGCAAGGCGGAGTGAACCCCCTTCCGGCCCGCCGGAACCCATGAAAGGAAGGGTTCCGGCAGCCGGGACTGAGTTCAATATGACGGAAACAGGAACGTATGAAGAAATTTTGGGCGGTCTGTCCCAGGCCGGGAGGAGCCTGGCCGGGACGGATCCCCGCGCAGCCCAGGCGGTGAACGACGCCGCCGCGCTGCTGACCAGACAGAAAGAGGAAATCGCGGCCCTGGAGCGGCAGCTCCGGGACGAGGAGGAACGCAAGCGCTGGCGCAAGGAGCGTCAGGCGGAGGGCATCGCCGCCGCCCAGGAGCGGGGCGTCACCTTCGGCAGGCCCCGCGTACCCCTCCCGGATAATTTCGAGGAGGTGCGCCAAGCCTGGTACTACCGGGAGATCTCCTCCCGCGAAGCCGCCCACCGCCTGGGCGTAAGCCAGGACACCTTTTTGCGCTGGTGTAAGAAGAAAACATAACCGCAAATTGCAAGTGCAAGTTGGACACTCGGTAGAATGAATTTATGAACC
>JAJQCH010000003.1 GCA_021202795.1 Oscillospiraceae bacterium | reverse complement strand
AAGGTTCATAAATTCATTCTACCGAGTGTCCAACTTGCACTTGCAATTTGCGACAAATTTCCGTTTTATTTAAAATTCATATCCCGTCCCCTTCTTTTGCCCCAGAGCAAGCCCTTCATATGATTGTCCAGATTGGACAGCGACCCGTGGTTTCCGTCTGATAGCGAAAAAAATCAGCAAAATAGCCCAAAGTTATTCACAAAATTTGTGAATAAGTTCTTGTGTATTCGTTCAAAAGGAATTATAATGAAAGGAAATTGAAGAAAGAAGGCTACTGACATGACAAAAATGAAAAAGCTTCTGGCTCTTTTGCTGGCACTGACAATGGTGTTTGCCCTGGCCGCCTGCTCTTCCAGCAGCACGGAGGACGCCGCCGAGACGGAGGACAGCTCCTTTACCACCGCCACCGAGGGCGTTCTGACCATGGCCACAAACGCGGAGTTCCCGCCCTATGAGTATTACGAAAACGACACCGTCGTCGGCATCGACGCGGAGATTGCCGCCGCCATTGCGGAAAAGCTTGGCCTGGAGCTGGTTATCGAGGACATGGCCTTTGACTCCATCATCGCCGCCGTCACCTCCGGCAAGGCCGATATGGGCATGGCTGGTATGACTATCACCGACGATCGGCTGGAGAGTGTGGACTTCTCCGAACCCTACGCCACCGGCGTGCAGGTGGTCATCGTGCTGGAGGATTCCGCCATCACCAGCGTGGACGACCTGTTTGAGGGCGGCTACACCATCGGCGTGCAGACCTCCACCACCGGCGATCTCTACGCCACTTGGGATCTGGAGGACACCGGTCTCTGCACCGTGGAGCGCTATAACCGGGGCGCGGACGCGGTAGCCGCTCTGACCAGCGGCAAAATCGACTGCGTCATCATCGACAACGAACCGGCCAAGGCTTTTGTGGAGGCGAACGAGGGTCTGATCATCCTGGACACTGCATATACCGAGGAGGAATACGCCATCTGCTTCTCCAAGGACAACACCGAACTGTCCGAGGCCGTGAATGAGGCTTTGGTCGAGCTGATAGAGGACGGCACCGTCCAGTCCATCATCGACAAATACATCAGCGCCGACTAAACTCGTGTCCAATGAGGGACGGCCCAGCGCCGTCCCTTTCTTTATTTTTAATTCTGGAAAACGGAGGTGTCCGCTTTGGCAGCATGGTGGGACAACTTAGTCAGTAAGTTTATATTGAATTTCATCACGGATAACCGCTGGAGATACCTCTGGGTCGGTCTGGGAAACACCCTGAAAATGACCTTGGGCGCTCTGGTATTCGGCATCGTCGTAGGGGCCGTCATCGCCGTGGTACGCACCACCTGGGACAAGAACAATGAGGAAATGCGCCCCGGCCCAGCCCGTGCGATCCTGAAATTTTTCAACGGCCTATTCAGGATCTATGTCACCGTCATTCGCGGTGTTCCCGTGGTGGTGCAGGTGATGATTTTTTATTACATCATTTTCGCCTCCTCTACGAACGGGGTTCTCATCGGCACGCTGTCCTTCGGTGTCAACTCCAGCGCCTATGTCTCGGAGGTCATCCGCAGCGGCATCATGTCCATCGACAAGGGCCAGTTCGAGGCGGGCCGCTCTCTGGGCTTCAACTATGTCCAGACCATGTGGAACATCATCCTGCCCCAGGCCATCAAAAACGTTCTCCCCGCTCTGGGCAACGAGTTCATAACCCTCCTGAAGGAGACCTCCGTGGCCGGTTATGTGGGCGTGATGGATCTGACCAAGGGCGGCGACATCATCCGGGGCCGCACCTATTCCGCGTTCATGCCCCTGATTGCCGTGGCGCTGATATATCTCGTCATGGTGGTTATTTTGGAACGGCTGCTGGGCATATTTGAGAAAAAGCTCCGCAGCAGCGATCATTGAAACGGGAGGACAGCAGACATGACAAATGAAGTCCTTATCAAGGCCCAGGGCCTGAAAAAATACTATAACGACGGCGCCATCAAGGCTTTGGACGGCATCGACATGGAAATCCACCGGGGCGAGGTGGTGGTTATCATCGGCCCCTCCGGCAGTGGGAAATCCACCTTTCTCCGCAGCCTGAATCTGCTGGAGCTTCCCACCGAGGGCCGGATTCTGTTTGAGGGTACGGACATCACCGACCCCAAGGTGGACATCAACAAGCACCGGCAGAAGATGGGAATGGTGTTCCAGCACTTCAACCTCTTCCCCAATATGACCATCATGAAAAACCTGACCCTCGGCCCCACCAAGCTGATGAAGCGCTCCAGAGCGGAGGCGGAGGCCAAGGCCACGGAGCTTTTGGAACGGGTGGGTCTGGCAGACCGGGCCGGGGCCTATCCCAGCCAGCTTTCCGGCGGACAGAAGCAGCGGGTAGCCATTGTCCGCGCCCTGTGCATGGAGCCGGAGGTCATGCTCTTCGACGAACCCACCAGTGCCCTTGACCCGGAGATGGTAGGCGAGGTGCTGGACGTCATGCGAAACCTTGCCAGGGATGGCATGACCATGGCCGTTGTTACTCACGAAATGGGCTTCGCCAAGGAGGTGGGCGACCGCATCGTCTTTATGGAGGATGGCCGTATTCTGGAGGAAGCCGCCCCCCAGGATTTCTTCACCGCCCCCAAAAGCGACCGCGCCCAGGCGTTCTTGGCGAAGGTGCTTATCTGAGAATACAAACGACAAAAGCACCGCTGACACACATTGTCAGCGGTGCTTTGCTTACTCTATAAGGCTTTATACCATAAATGTCCCCACGACATTGGCCTGGCTCAGACGCAGGAAACGGAACAGCTCATCTACCTCCGCGTTTTTAGACTGGCGGACGCCCTCCACCAGAAGAATATCGCAGTCGCCGACCTGGAGCATGGCGTCCGGGTCGCGCATGGGATTTTCAGCCGCAAAAGCGGAAGGCCCCTCAGCCGGAAAGCACTGATTCAGCGCCTCACAAACCGTCTCAAGCCGCTGCTTTTCCAGCGTGCCTGTGACCATCAGCCGATGTCCCTCTTTGCCCAAAACTTGCAGCTTTGCAGCAGCCAGGGCATATTCTTTTTCCGGTTCCGGCTTCTCTATGCCGGAGAGTCTGTCCAACAGACGATCCAGCTTATTGCGCTTTTTCTCCTGCTTCTCGGTATAGGGGTAGTAAGTCGAACCGAGCATCGGCAGAGCATAGCGATCGGTCAGTACCTCCGGCCCACGCAGGGTACCGCCGAAAAACCAGCGGCAGAAATCTACCACACACACCAGCAAAAAGCCCAGCACGGCCCCCACGATGGCATATGTAATCACCGTTTTCAGGCTGAAATTAGAAACGGTTTCCTCCATGCTGGCCCGCAGAGATTCATTGGTGGACTGAAGGGAGGATATTTTGTTGTTCAGGGAGTTTATGGACTGGTTGGCACTGCTGATCTGACTCTGGGTCGAGGCAATGGCGTCGTTCAGCTCCAGGATGGTAACGATCATCTCCGTGTCCACGTTCTCCACCGTCATGGCCAGCTCCAGAGTAGCCTGATAATCCGCCAGCGTCTGCTGCAAGCCCTCCAGCTCCGACTGTTTCGCAGTCAGAGACGCCTGGTCGTTGGAAATGGTAGTCTCGTTGCCGGAAATGGTACTCTGGGTCGAGGCAAGCTCTTCCTCGGTCATAACCAGCTCCTCCCCGGCGGCCAGGTCGGATACAAGCTTATAGCCCCCCAGCAGAATAGCCCCCGCCAGAATGGCTATCGCCAAAAAACGCCAATCCCGCAGGATATACATACAAAGCTCCTTGATGCTCAAGGTCTCCTCATACTGGTCTTCATAGTCTTCCATAGCTGTCCTCACTTTTTTATTTCAGTGTATCGGAATAGTACTAAACTCAATTACGGCGCATTGTAAAATGAAACTGCAATAGTAAAAAGAATATCCATAGTGATGAA
>JAJQCH010000057.1 GCA_021202795.1 Oscillospiraceae bacterium | reverse complement strand
ATCACTATGGATTTTCTTTTTCAAGTGTCCATCTTCATTATGCAATCAACCGTCTTTGAATAGTAGAAAAATTTGACAAAGATGGTATAATACATTCAGGTATGATACACAGTCCTGCGCTTTATATGATTCGCTAATTTTTTTAATGGAGGGTAACATCATGGTTAAAATTGGCATCAACGGGTTTGGACGGATTGGCCGTCTCGTGTTCCGCGCCGGGTGTGAGCGGGGCGACGTGGAGTTTGTGGGCGTCAACGCCCCGGATAAGACGCCGGAGCAGTTGGCTCACTCTCTGAAGTACGACACAGTACACGGACGTTTTCCCGGTACAGTGTCCTGCGATGAGAGCGCGCTCATCGTCAACGGCGTGCGGGTACCGCTGCTGAACAGCCGCAAGCCGTCGGAGCTTCCCTGGGGAGAGCTGGGAGCTGAGTACGTTTTGGAGTGTACGGGAAAGTTCCTGACTGCCGAGTCCGTTCAGGATCATCTGGACGCGGGCGCCCAGGTGGTGGTTCTCTCCGGTCCGTCCAAGGATGACACGCCCATGTTCGTTATGGGTGTGAACAACGAGAAGATCACCCCGGACATCAAGGTTCTGTCTAACGCCTCCTGCACCACCAACTGCCTGGCCCCTCTGGCCAAGGTCATCAACGACAGCTTTGGTATTGTAGAAGGACTTATGACCACCATCCACGCGGCCACGGCCAGCCAGAACATTGTGGATAACTTCAACAAGAAAAACTGGCGTCTGGCCCGTAGCTGCTTTGACAACATCATTCCCACCAGCACCGGCGCGGCCAAGGCCGTGGGCAAGGTCATCCCGGAGCTGAAGGGAAAGCTGACCGGCATGGCCATGCGCGTTCCCTGCGGGGATGTGTCTGTGGTGGATCTGACCTGCAAGCTGGCGAAGCCTGCCACCTATGAGGAAATCTGCGCCGCCGTGAAGGCTGCGGCGGACGGCCCCATGGCAGACCAGATTCTTTACTGCGACGAGGAAGTCGTCTCTCAGGATTTCCGCACGGAGCCGCATACCTGCGTGTTCGACGCCAAGGCCGGCATCGCTCTGAATGACACGTTTGTGAAGCTGGTAGCCTGGTACGACAACGAGTGGGGTTATTCCAACAAGATGCTGGATCTGACGAAATATGTTGACACGGTTCGTCATCCCTGCTAAAATACACCTTGCCTCTTGATTTTTTAGGGCGGCGCAAGCCGCCCTAAATCATTGATACGTCTGCAGCGCATCCAAAGCGGCTTCCGTTAAGCGGCGTCTATTATAAGATGTCCCGGCATATATTCGTTTATCCGTATACTGAATGAAGGAGCGTTTATGTCTGAGAAAAAAGGCCAGAATTTTCTGCATGGCGCAGCCATCTACACCATCGGCATTGTTATCGTCAAAATCCTGGGTGCCATCTATAAGATTCCCCTGGGAAATATTCTGGGCGATGAGGGATATAACCACTTTGAGCTGACCTATCGGGTTTATAACGTATTCCTGACCATCTCCACGGCGGGTATTCCCGTGGCCATGAGCCGCATGATTTCTGAGGCGGACGCGCTGAATAAGGATCGGCAGGTCTATCGGGTATTCCGGGTGGGCGTCGCCACCTTCCTGGGCCTTGGCGCGGCGGGTACGCTGATTATGCTGCTGTTCCCCACGGGACTGGCCTCTCTGGTGGGAGATGTGCAGGCCTCCAGGTGCATTTTTGTTATGGCTCCCTCTGTGGTGCTTGTGTGTGTGACGGCAGCTTACCGGGGCTATGCCCAGGGCCACTCGGATATGATCCCCTCCACTGTGTCGCAGGTCGTGGAGACAGGCGTGAAGGTGGTCGTGGGGCTGACCTGTGCCATCGTTCTTTACAGAATGGGCATGAGCCTGGAGATATGCGCCGCAGGAGCTATCCTTGGCACTACAGTCAGCTCTCTGGCGGCCATGTTGTATATGCAGATCTCCGTTCACCGCAGGTATCAGGTAAAGCCCAAGCCGGAGGCTGTGGATGTTCCTGATCCCGACAAGAAAATTTTATGGGATTTGCTGCGTATTGGTATTCCCATCACGCTGTCCACCTCTGTGATGAGTCTGGTTCAGTTGGCGGACTCGGCCATTACGCTCAATCAGCTTCAAAATTCTGCCGGGTACACGGCCCAGGCCGCCTATGTTCTCAACGGAGCCTACGGCAAGGCCATGACGATATATAACGTTCCCTCCGCCTTCGTGACGCCCTTTGTGGCCAGCCTTATGCCGGCTATATCCGCTGCGCGAATGAGGGGAGATCGAAAGGCAGTGTGCGATACAGCAGAGAGCGGGATGCGTATGTGTACCCTTTTGTGTCTGCCCATGGCTGTGGGCATGGCGGTGCTGGCCGGGCCATGTATGCAGGTGCTGTACCCCAACACGGCCAGCCAGGGAACCATTTTGCTGGTGGAGCTTGGCATTACCTGCTATTTTATGACCATGAGCGTTATGACGAACTCCATTCTTCCGGCTAATGGAAACGAGCGGCTGCCCCTGATCTCCATCCTTTGCGGCGGTACGGTGAAGGTCATCGTTACCTATGTGCTGGTGGGAAATCCCAACATCAACGTTTATGGCGGCCCCATCGGAACCCTTTGCTGCTATCTCGTCATGCTGACCATGAACCTGATCTTCATGGCCAGGCATATGGCCCGTCCTATGAATCTGGGCCGGATATTTGGCCGGGCGGGGCTGAGCGTCGGCGTGATGGGCGTGTCGGCCTGGGCGGTCTGGTCTCTGCTCCACGGGCTTATGAGCGGCGTTGACGCGACGATTATCAACCGTCCCGTCAACGTGCTGGTGCCGTTTGTTGCGGCAGTGTTGGCGGGCGTGGTGGTTTATGTAATCATGATTATTGCCACACGGGCGATTACGCTGGAGGATATGAAGCTGATACCAAAAGGAGAAAAGCTGGCAAGACGGCTCCATATTCGCTGATATATTTTTGTGAAAACCGTTGAAAAATCAAGTTTTTTGCGTTTTACTATTGCAGTGGAAGTGAAAGTATGGTAAATTTTCAGTATAAGGACAAATACGGCATCGAGGACTATCGCACCATTATGAAGCTGCTTCGGGGCGAGGGCGGCTGTCCCTGGGACAGAGTTCAGACCCATGAGAGCATCCGGCGGAACCTGCTGGAGGAAGCCTACGAGGCGGCTGCCGCCATCGACCACCAGGACATGGAAAACCTCCAGGAGGAGCTGGGCGATCTGCAAATGCAGGTGCTGTTCCATGCGGAGATGGAAGAGGAGCAGGGCGGATTCACCTTTGACGACGTGTGCGATATGGCCTGCAAAAAGCTGATACGTCGCCATCCCCATGTGTTCGGAGAAAGCCGGGCCGCAGATGCGGAGGAGGCGCTTTCAAGCTGGGACGACGTGAAGCGGCAGGAAAAGCATCAGGCGTCCACCGCAGGTGCTATGGCCGATGTTGCCGACGCGTTGCCCGCTCTTTGGCGTGCGGAAAAAATCCAGTCCAAGGCCCGGAAGGACGGCTTTGACTGGCCGGACTGGCACGGTGCGCGGGAAAAGCTGTCAGAAGAGCTGGGCGAGCTGGATCAGGCCATCGACTCCGGCGAAGGCGTGGAAGAGGAGCTGGGCGATCTACTGGCTGCTGCGGTGAATCTGGCGCGGCTACTGAAAATAGACCCGGAGAAGGCGCTGAACGGCTCCTGCGATCGTTTTATCCGCCGGTATACCCGGATGGAGGCCCTAGCCGCAGAACAGGGACAGGCTTTGTCTGCGCTGTCTCTGGAGGAGCAGGACAAGCTGTGGCAGCAGGCCAAGGCGGAAGAAAAATCATAACTTATGTGAGAACTTTGCTATCGCGGAACACCACTATAAAGCAAATTCTATGGTGTTAGTCAGCAAAAGGGTCGTTCGATCAGATCAACAGTAAGCCAGCCTG
>JAJQCH010000038.1 GCA_021202795.1 Oscillospiraceae bacterium | reverse complement strand
CACTATGGATTTTCTTTTTCAAGTGTCCATCTTCATTATGCAATCAACCAATAATTTAAAAATCGTCCGCACAGTGGCAGGCAACAAAATGCCCAGAGGTCATCGCCCGGAAAGTCGGTGTTTCATTATGGCAAACCTCTTTTGCATAAGGGCAGCGGGAAGCAAAGCGGCATCCATTTTTCGGCTCTATCGGCGAGGTCAATTCCCCTTCCATAATAATACTGTCATGATTCACATGAATGGACGGAATGGGGATAGCCGAAAGCAGCCCCTTGGTGTAGGGATGATAGGCGTGGCTGAACAGCTCTTTTGCGGGGCAAAGCTCCACGGCACAGCCCATATACATGACCAATATGTCGTCCGATATGTGCTTCACAACGGACAGATCATGCGTGATAAACAGATAGGACAGGTTTTTCTCCTCCTGCAAATCCTGAAGCAGATTGAGTATCTGCGCCTGAACAGAAACATCCAGCGCCGATACCGGCTCGTCGCACACAATAAATTCAGGCTCCAGAGAGAGCGCTCTGGCAATACCGATGCGCTGGCGGCGGCCTCCGTCCAGCTCGTGAGCATAGGAATCGGAAAAACGTTCGGCCAGGCCCACAGTTTCCATCAGACTCGCCACACGGTCGGCAATCTCGCCCTTGCTTCGGTATACCTTATTAATCCGCATTGGCTCCGAGATAAGCTGAGACACATTTTTTCGCGGATCAAGAGACGAGGAGGGATCCTGAAAAATCATCTGCATTTTTTTGTACAAATGCTTTCTCTTCCGCCCGGTAAGATTGGTAATATCCTCGCCCTGAAAAATAATCTGGCCGGAAGTGGCCGGCGTCAGGCCGAGTATTGTACGCCCCAGGGTGGATTTTCCGCAGCCGGACTCACCCACCACGCCGATGGTTTTGCCCTTCTCAAGAGACAGGGAAATCCCATCGACCGCGTGGAGCATACCAGCCTTGGTCTGGAAAAATTTTCTTAAATCACGAACCTCCAGCAATTTTTCCTCACTCACGATTCAAGCCTCCCTCCGTTTTCCACATGAAAACAACGCACGCTGTGTCCTGGCGCAACCTCACTCAGTGTGGGATGGCAGCGTAAGCATTTCTCCTGCGTATATGGACACCTTGCGGCAAAAGCGCAGCCCTCCGGCAGGTCAGTCGGATCCGGCATAAGGCCCGGAATCGGTTTAAGCCGCCGCACGTCCTCATTCAGGCGCGGGATGGAATCAAATAATCCCCTGGTATAGGGATGCGCCGTTTCATCGTATACGTGGACTAAGTTTCCTACCTCAACGATTTCGCCTGCATACATGATCGCCACATAGTCGCACGTGCCGGCCACGATGCCCAAATCATGGGTAATGAGAAGCATAGACATTTGCAGCTCATCCCTCAGCGTCCGAATCATCCGCAATATCTGTGCCTGGATGGTGACATCCAGGGCCGTGGTTGGTTCGTCCGCAATCAGCAGCAATGGATTACAGGCTAGCGCGATGGCAATCACCACACGCTGCTTCATGCCGCCGGAAAACTGATGAGGATAATCGTTGGCCCGCGAAGCCTGAATCCCGACCCTTTCCAGCATTTTGTGCGCGCCCTCCATGGCCTCTTTTTTGCTGCAATTTTGATGAAGCTCGATTACCTCCGCGATTTGCTCTCCCACGGTATGCACCGGGTTGAGCGCCGTCATGGGATCCTGAAAGATCATAGAGATCTCGCCGCCGCGAATGAGCTGCATCTCCCGTGGTGGCAGCTTTAACAGGTCTCCGCCGCGAAACATGATCTCTCCGCTTGTTATAAGCCCCTGCGGCTTTTGTATTAGTCCCAGGATCCCCAGAGCAGTGGTGGTTTTTCCCGCTCCAGTCTCTCCTACAAGACCCAATGTCTTCCCCTCCTCAATGGAGAGGGAAACGTCGTTGACTGCATGAACAATGCTGCTTTGCGTCTGAAATTCGATACTCAGGTTTTTTATCTCCAGAAGATGGCTCATATAGGCTTTCTCCTATCCGTGTTCGGTTATTGTGTTCGGTTATTTCAGTTTTGGATCCAAGGCATCCCGCAGGCCGTCGCCCAGCAGGTTGAAGCTGAGCATGGACAAACCAATCAGGATACCGGGGAAGGTTATCAGCGGCCAGAACGTGCGGATATAGCTCTGCCCGGATGCCAGGATATTGCCCCATTCCGGCGTGGGCGGCTGAACGCCCAGGCCAACAAAGCTCAAGCTGGCAATTACGATAATCGATTGCCCCAGTCGCAGAGAAATCTGAACGATAAGCGGGGCCAGCGTGTTGGGCAGGATATGCTCCTTGATTATCCATAAGCTGCCAGCGCCACTTGCCTTGGCCGCCTCTATATATTCCTCATCCCGCAAGGGAAGAACAGCGGAACGCAGCGTTCGCGAGAGGGCGGGAATACCTCCTATCGCGATTGCAACGGCGGTGTTAAACGTACCCGTTCCCAATGTTACCGCTACCAGGATGCTCAAGAGCATAGAGGGAATGGCCATAAACACATCGAGGATTCGCATAACGATGGTATCGTAAAGTCCGCCAAAATATCCAACGGTTGAGCCAACGACCAGCGACACGATCACGCTCATGCCGACAGACAGGAACGAAACCAGAAGGGACATCTTCCCTCCTACAAGCAGACGGGAAAACAAATCCCGGCCCAGGTTGTCCGTGCCCATCCAGTGCGTCAGGCTTGGAAACTGAAAGGTTTCCGTCAGATTTTGCTGCGCGTAATCATACGGCGCAATATATTCCGAACATAACGAACAAAGCACCAGAATCAAAATAAAACACAGGGATATGACCGCAGCCGGGCTTTTTTTCAGCCGATCCCATGTTTCCAGGAATTGCGACCGACGCCGTCTTTTGGAAGAATTTCCTTTTTTCATGCAGCAGCCTCCTCATGCTTTGCCGCCGTTCTCTGGCGGCGATTTTTGTTTACGGTATATTGCGCCTTAATACGGGGATCGATGAAGGCATATGCAATATCCGTCAGCAAATTACAAACCGAGATAATCAAGGCGCAGATGATAACGGAGCCTTGGATGATGGTATAATCCTGACTTATAACCGCCTTATATATCAGCAATCCAAGGCCGGAAATATTGAAAATCGTTTCAATAATAATGGTGCCGGTCATGGAGGTTCCCACCATCATGCCAATAACCGTGACAACGGGAATAAGCCCATTTCTCAGCGCGTGCTTCGTGATCACCTTTCGTTCCGCCAGGCCCTTTGAACGGGCCGTCCGTATGTAATCCTGGCGGATTACCTCCAGCATCGACGATCGGGTCATACGAAGGATAATAGCAATGGGGCCGATCGCGACCGCAACAATGGGAAGTATCCAACCCTTCCATGAGGCGATTCCAGAGACGGGAAGCCAGCCCAGGTTGACGGCAAACAGAAGGATCAACATATTCGCGACCCAGAAATTCGGCAAAGCGGAGCATACCGTCGCCAGTATCGTTGCGCCGTAATCAACGGCGGAGTACTGCTTGACAGCGGCCCATATGCCGAGCGGAACGCCGATTAAAATGCTCAGCAGTACGCCTACCAGGCCAATAATCATGGTGGAAGGCAGACGCTGAAAAATCAGCGTGGTGACAGGAATATTGTATATGTAAGAATCACCGAAATCGAATTTCGTAAACGCATTCCAAAGATATTCTCCAAGCTGAACCAAATAGGGCCGATCCAGGCCAAGGGAAGCCTCAAGCTCCGCAACGGCCTCCGGCGTAGCGCTCGCCCCAAGAATCGTAATGGCCGGGCTGCTTGGATTCATGTAGTTGATTGTAAATACGACAATTACCACGCCAATCATAACTGGAATTAACAGCAATATGCGTGTAACTATCATTTTGAACATATTGTAATTCCCCGGTCGATTGTAAAATGAAGTTGAACACCTAAAAAATCCATAGCGATTGAATCC
>JAJQCH010000174.1 GCA_021202795.1 Oscillospiraceae bacterium | reverse complement strand
AAGGTTCATAAATTCATTCTACCGAGTGTCCAACTTGCACTTGCAATTTGCGCAGCAAATTTATTATATTTTTAGGAGGAAAACCATGAAAAAGATTCTTGCGCTGCTCCTGGCCCTGTGCATGGTGTTCTCTCTGGCTGCCTGCTCTTCCAGCTCCGACAGCACGGACGAGACCGAGGACACCACCGCCGCAGAGACCGAAGCTGAGACCGAGACCGAAGCCGAAGAGGCGGAGGAGACCGAGGAAGTGGCTGAGACTGCCGCCGACACAGAGCTGCTGGTGGGCATGGTCTGCGTGGAGGACGAAAACTCCGGCTATGACTACGCACACATCTCCGGCCTGCTGGAGGCTGCGGAGACCCTTGGTATTTCCGAGGACAACATCATCTTCAAGTACAACATTCCCGAAGACGAGCAGTGCTATGACGCCTGCGCCGACCTGGCTGAGCAGGGCTGCGACATCGTCTTCACCGACTCCTACGGCCATCAGAGCTATGCCATGCAGGCTGCCGAGGAGTATCCCGACGTGATCTTTGTCTCCATGACCGGCGACATGGCCGCCACCTCCGGCCTGGACAACTATAAGAACGCTTTCAACTACACCTTCCAGTCCCGCTATGTCTCCGGCGTTGTGGCCGGCATGAAGCTGGCGGAGCTGATCGAGAACGGCGAGCTGTCCGACGCCAACTACGACGAGGACGGCAACGTGAAGATCGGCTATGTGGGCGCTTATCCCTATGCGGAAGTTGTTTCCGGCTATACCGCCTTCTTCCTGGGCATTCAGTCCATCGTGGAGAACGTAGCCATGGACGTGCGCTTCACCAACTCCTGGTATTCTCCCACCGCTGAGGCCGCCGCTGCGGAGGCCCTGATTGCCGACGGCTGCATCATCATCAGCCAGCACGCTGACTCCACCGGCGCACCCAGCGCGGTGCAGGCCGCCTATGAGGCCGGCACCACCGTCTACTGCGTGGGCTACAACATCTCCATGCTGGAGGTGGCTCCCGACGTGGCCCTGACCTCCGCCGCCAACGACTGGAGCGTGTATTATACCTACGCCCTGGATTGTATGCTCAACGGCGAGGAAGTGGCTGTTGACTGGGCGCAGGGCTATAACGAGGGCGCTGTCCACATCACTGAGCTGGGCGACGCCTGCGCCGAGGGTACCGCCGAGAAGGTGGCTGAGGTAGAGGCCGCTCTGGCGGACGAGTCCCTCCAGGTGTTCGACTGCTCCACCTTCACCGTGGACGGGGAGACAGTCACCTCCTATCTGGCCCTTGACAGCGACGGCGACTTTGTCGGTGACTACGGCGAGGCCATCGAGGACGGCGTGTTCTATGAGTCCGTTCTCCGCTCCGCTCCCTACTTTGCCCTGACCATCGACGGCATCACCCAGATCATCGAGGGTTAAGCCAAAACCCCATAAACCAAAGCATCCCCGCCGAACCCGGCGGGGATGTTTTTGCGTCCTGGTGGATAGTTTACAGGATGTCCTCACAGTTTCGCATACCGTACAGGATGCGGATGATTTGAATCTCCCGGAGCCTGTCGTCCGGGCGATAGAAGATGAGGTAATTCTTGACACTGAGCTTGCGGATCGTTTTGTCCTTGATGTAGGAGCTTTTGACCAGCGGACACATTTTGGGATTGCGGCTGACCAAATCAAGGGCGTCGTCAATGTCAGCGGTCAGCTTGACAGCGGCGTCCGGGTTGCAGAGTTCCTGGGCAATGTAACGGACTATGTCGTCTAAGTCCGCCTGGGCCTTGGGATAGATATTGAGTGTGTAATAATTATGTTCCATATTTTTCCCTCAAGGACGCCAGGTATGTGTGGGCCTCGATAGGCTCCGCACCGGCGTTCAGCTCGTCGATGGCCTCGTTGACAAGGGCGGCGGCCTGGGCCTCGGCTATGGTGCGTTCATAGAGTTCTATGCTCATCATCACCATTTCGCCGTAGCCGTTTTTGGTTACGACGATGGGAACCTGGCTTTCCTTGCAGATTTGGGAGATCTGGGCGGTATTTTTCAGCTCGTTGATGGGGATGATCTTCGGCAATGTCTGCATCATAATAAACGCCTCCAAGAATTTTTATGGTCTTATTATACCGCGGAAAGGCCAGGAAATACAACCCCCACAGCGAAAAATCCGCTGTGGGGGAAGGTGCTTTTTGAGAGAGTTCGCTTATACGTCTCCTGAAAGGCCGTCCGCCAGGCCCAGCAGGACAATGCCCAGGATGGCGATGACGATCGTCAGATAGTGCTTCCAGCTCAGCTTCTCCTTCAAAAACAGGCGGCTCCAGAGAACGGAGGCCATGCAGTAGGCGGAGATGATGGGGGCGGAAAGGGCGACGTGTTCGCTGTCGGCCAGGGCGTAGATATAGGCGAGCTGACCGGCGGTCTCGAAGCAGGCGCCGGTGTACTTGGGCCACTCCTGATGGAAGGTGAATTTCTGCCTTTTGCACAGCAGAATCACAAAGCACACGCACCCGGCGGCCAGGAAGGTCAGCTCATAGGCCACATTGGCGCTGTCCTCGTCCAGGGTTTGCAGCACCAGGCTGTCTGCGAAGGTACCGGCGGCGTCCAGCACACAGTAGAGGATGGGCAGCAGCAGAGCCACCATGGAGCGGGCGTATTTATAGTTGGAAAGGCTCTGCCGGGCGGCGCGGGCGGTCTCGTCCTCATGGAGATCCACCACCCCCAGGCCGATGACCCCTGCGCAGACCAGAAGCATGGCTCCAAGCTGCAGGCCGGTGATGGAGCCAAGCCCCGCCGTTATCAGGGTGGCCAGGGCCACCAGCGCCCCGGAGGCGTTGCAGATGGGGGAGGAAATGGAAAGCTCTATGTACCGCAGCCCCACATAGCCGATGGCCATGGAGAGGATATACAGCAGCGACACGGGCAGGTAGACCCACAGGATGTGGAAATTGATCTCTACGCCCTGTACAGCGACCTCCACCAGGGCGTGCAGGCCCATGATCAGGCCCACGGCTACCACCATTTTCAGGTGGCTGGTTTTGTCGTCCGGATCCCGGCATCCCAATTTTGAGAACAGATCCGAGCCGCTCCAGCAGAGCAGCGCCAGCACTGAAAGCCAAAACCAATTCATTTTTTACTCTCCTTCTCGGCGGGGGAGCTGAATCAGCCCCCGCTCATGTAATTTTTGTACACTCATCAAAATGCCTGTTTTTGCGTGGTACCAGGTCAGGCCCCCCTGGAAATAGACCGCGTATGGCTCCCGCATCGGCCCGTCGGCGGAAAGCTCGATGGACGAACCCTGCACAAAGGCCCCGGCGGCCATGATCACGTCGCTGTCGTACCCCGGCATGGCCCAGGGTACCGGGGTGGCGAAGCTGTCCACCGGGGCGGCGGCCTGTATGCCGGCGCAGAAGGCGGTCATGCGCTCCGGCGCGCCGAGAATCACAGACTGGATGATGTCGTACCTTGGCTCCTGCCCGTTGGGAACGCAGGAAAAGCCCAGCCGCTCATAGACGTTGGCGGCGAACACGGCCCCCTTCAAGGCCCCGGCCACCACCGTGGGGGCCAGGAAAAAGCCCTGAAACATGGCGGGAAGCTGGCCAAGATTGGCCCCTACCTCCTGGCCCAGACCGGGGGCGGAGAGCCGGTAGGCGCAGTTTTCCACGCAGTCCGCCGTGCCGCAGATATAGCCCCCTGTGGCCGCCAGGCCCCCGCCGGGGTTTTTGATCAGGGAGCCGACCGTCATATCCGCACCTACGTCGGAGGGCTCGATGGTCTCCACAAACTCCCCGTAACAGTTGTCCACCATGCACAGCACATCCGGCTTCACGGACTTGCAGAAGGCGATCAGCTCGCCGATCTGCTCCACGGAAAAGGAGGGGCGTGTGGCGTAGCCCTTGGAGCGCTGGATGGTGATGAGCCTGGTGCGGCTGTTGATGGCCCGGCGAATGGCCTCATAGTCGAAGCCGCCGTCCGGCAGTAAATCCGCCTGCCGGTAGGTGACGCCGAACTCCGCCAGGGAGCCGCGGGAGGGCCGGATGCCTATGACCTCCTCCAGGGTGTCATAGGGCGCGCCCACAGGGGAGAGCAGATCGTCCCCCGGACGGAGATTGGCGCCCAGCGCCACCGCCAGCGCATGGGTGCCGCAGGTGATTTGAGGCCGCACCAGGGCCGCCTGGGTGTGAAACGTACTGGCGTACACCTTTTCCAGCACGTCCCGGCCCATATCGTTGTAGCCATAGCCTGTGGTCTGGGCAAAGCAGGGGGCGCTGACCCGATTCTCCCCCATGGCCGCCAGCACCTTGGCCTGGTTGTACTCCGCCCGCTGGTCGATTTCGGCAAACCGCCCCTCCAGGCCGGATAACACCTCCTGCCCGAAGTCATACACCGCCCGGTCGATTCCAAGCTGCTGATACATGGTCTGTATGCTCATATCCTCGCATCTCCTGAAGCAAATTATTACGGGTTGTTCATGTTCTAAGACAAGCCCCAGAGCCAAGCTGGTATAAGATACCATTCTAAACAGAGCTTGTCAAGAAAAAAAGCTGCCACCCGAAAAGCCGGAGCCTTTGTCGGATAGCAGCACAGGGGCAGAGGCTGATGCTTTGCCCTCACAGCCCCCGGTACATCTCGTCCCGCAGGCGGGAGGTGTCCTCCTTTTGGATGATGTCGTCAAGCTCGGCCATGACCTTTTCCCTGTCCTCCTTAAGGGTGCATTTGATGGGAAGGTAGTTGGAGGCGTGGTTGGAGGTGTAGTGCAGGCCGGACAGCTCAATCTGGCGCACCAGCTCCCTTGTCTCCAAAAGGGTCTCGAAGGGCGTTTGCAGGGTCAGCTTCCCCTCCTCCACCTCCTGATAGAGGGGGGTACCCTCTATGGCCATCAGGGTCATGGAGGACAGGTGCTTCGGCTTCATCTGGTTTATCATCTGGGCGGTCAGGGCGGCGTTCCGCTCCAGGGCCTCGCGTCCGCCGCCCTCCAGGCCGGTGATGATGATGGCCCACAGGTCAAAGCCCGCCTCCACCAGGGTCTGCCCGGCCCGGAGCATCCCCTCCGCGCCCACGCCCTTGTGGACGTGCTTCAGGAGGGCGTCGTCCCCGGTCTCTACGCCAAGATAGGTTCGCTGCAGGCCGGCCTCCCGAATTTTCCGCAGCTCCTCCGGGGTCTTCCGCAGGGTGGACAGGGGCCCGGCGTAGGTCGTCACCCGGCGCAGATGGGGGAAGGCCTCGTACAGCGCCTTCAGAACGGTGAGAAGATAGTCCATGGGCAGGTTGATGGCGTCCCCGTCGCAGAGGAAAACGGTCTCCGTGTTCTTGTACCAGGTGGCCTGGGCCATCTGGATGTCCTCCAGCACGTCCTCCAGGGGCCGGACGTGATAGCGCTTGGACTTGTACATGGAGCAGAAGGTGCAGGTGTTGTTGGAGCAGCCCACCGTGCATTGGAGCAGATAGCTCTTCCACTCCCCTGGTGGACGGTAAATGTCGCCTTCATAACGCATAGGTATGAACCTCCTTAAATTGGGATAAGCTAATTGTATAATAAAGTGAGGGGGAATCGTATATGACAACGCAGCTAACTGCGGTGTTTGATGACAGGGATGGGGCGGATCTGGCCCTGATGCGCCTGCGGCGGGGCGGCATTGAGTATTCCATTGCGGAGCTGAAGGCCCCGGAGCGGAGCGCCGGGGGACAAATGCCCCTGGTGGACATGAGTCCGTCCTATGGTCTCGCCATGACCGACGGCATCCCGCCGGGGGAGGTGTACGCCGCCGTGCTGAACTCCCGGGCGGTCATGGAGCGGAGCGCCGCCGCCGCGGGCAAGGCAAGACTCACCGTAAACGTCCGCACCGACCAGGTGCTGCGGGCCAGGGAGATCATCTCCTCCGTGAAGGGCAGAGTGCTGTAGCCTCAGCCCTGGCCCTTGACAATATCCCAGTATTTTTTGGCGGCCTGCTCGGTTTTGTTGTCCCCGTACTGGTAATAGCGGGCGTTTTTCAGCTCGTCCGGCAGGTACTGCTGCTGCACCCAGCGGTTCGGGTAATTGTGGGGGTACAAATAGCCCTGCTCCCGCTCAAAGCCGGTTCCGTCCGCGTGGACGTTTTGCAGATGCCGGGGGATGGGACCAGCCTTCCCGGCCCGCACGTCCGCTATAGCCCGGTCGATGGCCATGCAGCCGGTGTTGGATTTGGGGCAGGTGGCCAGGAATATGACCGCCTCCGCCAGGGGCAGCCGGGCCTCCGGTAGGCCGAGCTGTAAGGCGGAGTCCACGCAGGCTTTTACAATGGGAACGGCCAGCGGATAGGCCAGGCCAATGTCCTCGCTGGCGGAGCATAAAATCCGCCGGCAGGCCCCCAGCAGGTCGCCGGTCTCCAAAAACCGGGCCAGATAGTGAACGGCGGCGTCCGGGTCGGAGCCGCGCATGGATTTCATCAGGGCGGAGAGGATGTCGAAATGCTCGTCTCCGTCCCGGTCGTAGCGCATGGCGCTGCGCTGGGTGACGGCTCTGGCGTCCGTCATGGTAAACAGAAGCCCATCGTCACCGGGCCGGGCGGTGCTGTATAAAAGCTCCAGGGTGTTCAGGCTTTTCCTGGCGTCCCCGCCGCAGGCGGAGGCGATATAGTCCAGCACCCCGTCCTCCAGGTCTATGGTAACATTGTCCCGCTCCGAAAGAAGCCGGATGACCCGCTCCATGGCCTTTTTCACGTCCTCCGCCGTCAGGGGCTTGAACTCAAACACCGTGCTGCGGGACAATATGGCGTTGAATACGCAGAAATAGGGGTTTTCCGTGGTGGCGGCGATCAGGGTGATTTTGCCGTTTTCGATAAACTCCAGCAGGGACTGCTGCTGCTTTTTGTTGAAATACTGTATCTCGTCCAGGTAAAGCAGCACTCCCTCCGGGGCCAGCAGGGTGTCCAGATCCTGAATGATGGCCTTGATGTCCGCCAGGCCCGCCGTGGTGGCGTTCAGCCGCCGGAGAGGCCGGTTGGTGCGCCGGGCGATAATGCTGGCCACTGTGGTCTTGCCCGTGCCGGAGGGGCCGTAAAATATCATGTTGGGAATATGCCCGCTGTCCGCAATACGGCGCAGCATCCCGTCTGGCCCCAGAATATGGCCCTGCCCCGTCACCTCGTCCAGCTCCTGAGGCCGAAATTCATCCGCCAATGGCCGATACATCAACGGCACCTCCTTTTTAGTGTTTCCTTAAATTATATAAAAACTGCTTGGAATTTGCAACTGTCCGTGGTAAGATTTCTTTTAGACGCTGTCAATTACAGAGAAAAGGCGGGAGATACATATGCGGACGCCGGAGCAGGTGCGGGGGATATTGGAGGGGCTGGCGGGAGAATATCCGCTGGCCGACTGTACGCTGAACCATACAGAGGCGTGGGAACTGCTGGTGCAGGTGCGCCTGGCGGCCCAGTGTACGGACGAGCGGGTGAACAAAATCTCCCCGGCCCTGTTTCAGCGCTTTCCCAGCGCGGAGGTCATGGCCCAAGCCACGGCGGAGGAGGTGGAACCGTACATCCACTCCTGCGGCTTTTATCACGGCAAGGCCAGGGACATCGTGGGGGCCGCCAAAATGCTGGTGGAGGACTTCGGCGGCGTGGTGCCGGACAATATGGAGGATTTGCTGAAGCTCCCTGGCATGGGCCGCAAGAGCGCCAACCTCATTCTGGGGGACGTATACCACAAGCCGGGAAGCGTGGTGGTGGACACCCACTGCATCCGCCTGTCCAACCGGCTGGGGCTGGTGGACGACATGAAGGAACCGGCCAAGATAGAGACCGCCCTCCGGGCCATCCTGCCCCCGGAGGAATGTTCCGATTTCTGCCACCGCATCGTCTACCATGGCCGGGCCGTATGCAGCGCCAGAGCGCCAAAGTGTGAGCGCTGCTGCGTGCGGGATTTTTGCCAGACCTATGAGACCCGCAACGACGAATAACACACAGAGAAAGGAACCTTTACATAGATGTTGCTGACCTTTGAGGGGATTGAGAATTTTCGGGATATGGGGGGCCTGGTGCGGGAGGACGGGGCCTCGCTGCGGGATGGCGTGCTGCTGCGGTGCGGACACCTGGGCCGGGCCACGGACGGGGATCTGGCCCGGCTGGAGAGCATGGGCGTTTGCGCCGTGATAGACCTCCGGGACGTGTCGGAGCGGGAGCGGGAGCCGGACAGGGCTGTGGCCGGGGCGGAAAATCGGCACCTGCCTGCCGTGGCGGATCTGGGGGCGCTGTTCGGCATTCCTATATCCCAGATCACGGCGGCCCAGGCCCATGAGGAATTCCAGACCCTGTACCGCTATCTGGCCCAGTCGGAGGAATCCAAAAACGCCTATGCCGAATTTTTCGCCTGCCTTCTGCGGGCGGCGGGTCGGCCTGTGGTGTTCCACTGCACCCAGGGCAAGGATCGCACCGGCGTGGGGGCAGCCCTGCTGCTGACGGCCCTGGGCTTTGACCGGTCCGCCGTCGTGGAGGAATATATGCTGACCAACCGGGCCATGGCCCGGCGCATGGATGCCCTTCGGGCGAGAGAGACCACAGAATCAGAGGTTGCCCTGGCAAAAGAGATATTTTTGGTGTTTCGGGAGAATATCACCCTCTATTTCCAGTGCCTGGAGGAGGCATACGGGTCGACCCAGGATTATCTGAAAAAAGCCCTGGGCCTTGGCCCGGCGGAGATTGCGGCGCTGGAAAAATATTATATGCAGCTTCCATAAATTGCGGACAGTCCCAAAACAATCGTTTGGGACTGTATTTTTTGTTCATGTCAACTTTTGTTGATACTTCTTCCCCTTACACAGAATCGGTAGATTGTTCAATGTTTTTTTTGCCCTACAGGGATATAATGCAATTAGTGAATATAAAGAGGGAGGACGGTCGATGAAACGATTCTATACGGCGACGGTGAAGCACAGAACGCTTATTCTGGTATTGTTTCTGCTGGCGGCGGTGGTGTGTCTTGTGCTGCGGAACCAGGTGGGCGTAAACTACGATGTGAACGACTATCTCCCGGCGGAGTCCGCCTCCACCGTATCCCTGGAGGTGATGGAGGAGGAATTTTCCGGCGGTATTCCCAACGTCCGGGTGATGCTCTACGACGTGACCATCCCGGAGGCGCTGGAATATAAGGAGCGTCTCGAAGCGGTGGACGGAGTCGTTTCCGTTACCTGGCTGGACGACGCGGTAGACATCACCGCGCCTTTGGCGACCCTGGACACGGATACGGTGGAGACCTACTATAAGGATGAAGCCGCCCTGCTTACCCTCACCATCGGGGAGGAGGACGACTATATTTCCGCCGTGGAGGAGATCCGCGCCGTGATCGGCGATGAAAACGCCATGACAGGCAGCGCCGTGTCCACGGCCATATCTGAAACAAGCACTACGGCGGAGGTTGGTCGCGTGGCTATCTTTGGCGTGGCCTTTGCCATGCTGGTGCTGTTTCTGACCACCAGCTCCTGGCTGGAGCCGTTTCTGGTGCTGGCGGGACTTGTGGTGGCGGTCGTCATCAACGCCGGGACGAACCTGATTTTTGGAGAAATTTCCTTCGTCACCAATGCTGCCGGCAGCATATTGCAGATGGCGGTGTCCCTGGATTATTCCGTGTTCCTGCTCCACCGACTTGACGAGTGCCGGGAGGAGACGGAAAATATTCAGGAGGCCATGGTAACGGCCCTGTGCCGCTCCACCAGATCCATCCTGTCCAGCGGCCTTACCACGGTCATCGGCTTTCTCGCCCTGGTGCTGATGCAGTACCGCCTGGGGGCCGATTTGGGCCTGGCGCTGGCCAAGGGCGTGGCGATCAGTCTGATCACGGTGTTTCTGTTTACCCCTGCGCTGCTTTTGACCGTGTATCGCCTGACGGATAGGCTGCGCCACCGCACGCCAAAGCTTCGGCTGGCGGGTATGGGCCAGGTCATACACAAGCTCACGATCCCGCTGACGGTGGCCTTTGTGCTGGTGATTGCCCCCGCGTTTCTGGCCTCCTCCTCCAATGAGTATTATTACGGCTCCTCCCACACCTTCGGGGAGAACACCCAACTGGGAACGGATACCGCCGCGATCGAGGAGGTGTTCGGTCAGAGCGACACCTATGTGCTGCTGGTGCCGGGAACGGATACGGCCACCCAGACGGCGCTGTCGAACAGCCTGCATGAGTTGGAACACGTTACCAGCATTATATCCTATGTGGACGCCGCCGGAGCGGAGATCCCCCTGGAATACTTGGACGAGAGTACCATGCGTCAGCTTGTCAGCGACAACTACAGCCGGTTTGTCATATCCGTGGACGTACCCTATGAGGGGGACGAGACCTTCGCTTTGGTGGAGGAGATTCGGGCGGTGGCACAGGAATATTATCCGGATTCCTATTATCTGGCCGGACAGGGCGTCAGCACCTATGATCTGATGAAAACGATTCAATCCGATATGCTGCGGGTGAATCTGGTGGCTATCGGGGCGGTATTTGTGGTGCTGCTGCTGACACAGCGGTCGGTTATCCTGCCGGTACTGCTGGTGCTGTGCATTGAAACGGCCATCTGGTTGAACCTGGCGGTGCCGTACTTTGCCGGAAAGCCTGTTTTCTATATCGTTTATTTGATCATCAGCGCCGTTCAGCTTGGAGCCACGGTGGACTACGCCATCCTGATGACCGACCGTTATCGGGAAAACCGGCAGGCCATGGATAAGAAGGAGGCCCTGGTGCATACTGTTTCCGGGGTGACGGTTTCCATCCTGACCTCCGGCAGCGTGCTTACGGTGGTGGGCCTGCTGATGGGCTTTATGTCCTCCAACCAGCTCTTGGCCCAACTGGGCCTGCTGTTGGGGCGGGGAACGATCTTTTCCCTGTTCAGCGTGCTGCTGGTGCTGCCCGGCCTGCTGACGCTGTTTGACGGACTGTTCATCAAAAAGAACCGTCCCAGAGGACGGAAGAAATGCTTGCAGAAGGAGGTATCCTGAGATGAGGAAGCTGTATAAAAAGTGTCTGGCCCTCGCCCTGGCCGCTGCGCTGTGCCTGGGAACGGCCTGTCCTGCCCTGGCGGCGGAAAGCACCCCGAAGGAGGAGGTGGTCTATGCCTCCCTGGACGGCAGCGGCGCGGTGGAGGCGGTATATGTGGTGAATATATTCGACCTGGCCGAAGCCGGAACCATCACGGATTACGGGGATTACAGCGCCCTGCGCAATATGACCGGTACGGAGGAGATTGCCTACGAGGGCGATACCGTTACCATCCAGGCGGGGGCCGGAAAGCTGTATTACGAGGGGACGCTGGAAAACGTCCAGCTCCCCTGGATATTTGAAATTCATTACTATCTGGACGGCGCGGAATATGACGCCGCCGACCTGGCGGGGCAGAGCGGAGAGCTGGAGATTACCCTCTCCGTCCGGGAAAATTCCGCCTGCACTGGCGACTTCTTCGAGAGCTATGCCCTGCAAATAAGCCTGACACTGGACACGGCGCTCTGCGCCAATATTACGGCGGAGGGGGTCACCATTGCCAACGTAGGCGGGGACAAGCAGCTTACCTATACCGTCCTGCCGGGAAATGAACAGGCGTATTCTATCACTGCCACGGTGACGGATTTTGAAATGGAGAGCATCGACATAAACGGCGTTCCCCTGACGCTGGAGGTGGAGATAGACGATGAGGCGCTGATGGAGCAGATCACCAGCCTCATGGAGGCCATCGAGGCGCTGGACGACGGCGCGGGCGAGCTGGACGACGGCGTGAGCGAGCTGGAGACCAGCGTGGAGACGGAGCTTGCCTCCGGCATGGAGAGCCTGCCCGCCGGGGCCTCGGCCCTGGAATCCGGCGCGGCCTCCCTCCAATCCGGGGCGGAGGAGGTAAGCACCGGGGCCGCCGCCCTGACCGATGGGGCAGAGGCGCTGGAGGCGGGGTTGGAGACCCTGAACCAGGGCGTCGCCCAGCTTCAGGCGGGGCTGGAGGCGCTGGATGGGCAGTCCCAGGCCCTGACCGAAGGCTCCGCTCAGGTGAAGGCGGCCCTTGCCGCGCTGCAATCGGCGCTGACCGGCGTTTCCGCCTCCTCGGACACCATCGAGACCCTGACGGCCACGGCCCAGACCATGCAGGCATCCCTGGACGCCCTGTCAGAGCAGAACACGGCGGCCATCGCGCAGATCGAGAGCCTGGCGGAAATGATCGGCAGCCTGGGCAATGCTACCACGGCGGCCATCAACGCCGCCCTCAGCGCCATGGGCATCAGCATGACGGTGTCGGACGGCCTCTCCCTTGCCAGCGGGCTTGTCACCCTGCTGGAGACCAATAACCAGGCCATCGTGCAGATCGAGACCTTTATGGACACCGTTTCCGCAGAGCTTTCCGATACTCTGACGGCGATGGAAGCGCAAATCTCTGCCCTTTCCGCCGCCATAGACGCCCTGGCCGGGGAATATGACGGACTGGACAGCGGCATCGGCGATTATACGGACGGCGTGGCCCAGATCCTGGCGGGCTATGAGCAGCTTGCCGCCGGGGTCAATGCCCTGACCGAAAGCAGCGGCTCCCTGACGGAGGGTTCCTCCGCGCTGTATGACGGCGTGAACGAGCTTCTGGCCGGCATTGTGTCCGTTTACGAGGCCACCGGTTCCCTGACAGATGGGGCGGGCCAGCTTAACAGCGGCGTGGCGGCGCTGCTGGAGGCCGTCCGCGCGCTATACAGCGGAACGAGTGACCTGAAGGAGGGAACCTCCTCCATGCGGGAGGAGACCGACGGTATGGACGAGACCATCCAGGAGCAGATTGACGACCTCCTGGCCAGCGTCACCGGTGGGGATGTGGAGGTGACATCCTTCGTTTCGGAGAAGAATACAAACGTAGAGGCCGTCCAGTTTGTTATCACCACCTCCCCCATCGAAACAGAGGAAGAATCGGAAGCCGTGGAAGAGGAGGCGCAGGAGACAAGCTTCTGGCAAAAGCTACTCGACCTGTTCTGACAGAGGCTGCAAACAAGCAAAAGACTGCATCGAACGCTGTTCTGATGCAGTCTTTTTTTGAAAAAATTGACCGAACGGGGATCTGAGGCGTATATATAGTAAGAGGTGGTGACAAAATGGAACATTCCCCGGTTCATTCGGCGGCGGATGTGGAGCGGATGGTGAGGGAGCATGGCGATATGCTGTTTCGGCTCTGCTTTTCTGTGCTGGGAAATGAAAGCGACGCGGAGGACGCGGTGCAGGAGACGGCGGTGAAATATATGGTCAAGGCCCCGGCCTTTCAAAGCTCGGCCCATGAAAAGGCGTGGCTCATCCGGGTGGCGGTCAACCAGTGCCGGGATATAGGCCGGTTTCGGGCAAGACACCCCCAGACGGGTCTGGAGCAGGTTCTGGGCTATGTCAGCCCGGAGAGCAGCGGCGTGATGGAGGCGCTGATGGAGCTGCCGGAAAAGTACAAAATCGTTCTGCTGCTGTATTATGTGGAGGAATACCCGGTCAAGGACATCGCCGGGATGATAGGCCGGACGACCTCTGCGGTGAAAATGCGGCTGCAAAAGGGGCGGCGGCTGCTGGAGGAAAAATATCGGAAGGAGTATCTATGAGTATGGTATGCGAGCAGCTAAAGGAATCCGTAGGGCAGATAAAAATGCCGGAGGATATGAAAGCGCGGATCATCCGCAGCGTGGAACAGAAACAGAAGAAGCGGGACCGTTTTGTTTCCGTCCGGCGGCGCGTTCTGGCGGCGGCGGTAGCGGCGGCACTCTGCCTGGCCCTGTCTGTTCCAGCCCTGGCCGCCACGGTGGAGCCGGTGTACCGACTGCTGTATCATGTCTCACCGGAGGCGGCCCAGCTTTTCCAGCCGGTGCGGCTGAGTGACGAATATGATGGGATACGCCTGGAGGTGGTATCCGCCCAAATTCAGGGAGATACGGCCATGGTATACGTCACCCTCCAGGACTTGACGGGAAACCGGGTGGACGAGACCACGGATTTGTTTGACAGCTATGACCTGAACACCCCCTTTGACTGCGCGGGCTGCTGCGAGCTGGTGGGGTACGATGAGGAGACGAAAACAGCCTCCTTCCTGATTACCATGACGAACCTGGCCGGGGAGGCCATGGAGGGGGACAAGGTGACGTTTTCCCTCCGGCGGTTTTTAAGTCGGAAAACGGCCTATGAGGATATGGAAATCCCCGTCACGCTCTCCGATGTTTCCGAGGCGGAAAGCACGAAAGAGATAACCGACCACAGCGGCTGGGGCCTGGATTATGAGGAGGGCGCGGTGACAGTGCTGTGCGCCGACGCTCTGACGGCGGATTTTCCCGTGACAGGCTTCCAGTCCGGGCTTGGTTTTGTGGAGGGCAAGCTCCACATACAGCTTGCGGTGGGCAACGCTCTGGAATATGATAACCACGGGTACTTTTACCTGGTGGACGGGGCGGGAAATATCATCCAGCCGGAGGCCAGCTATGCCTTTTTTGAGGAAGGGGACAGTGGCCGGGAGGATTATTATGAATTCGTCTTTTCTGTTTCACCGGAGGAACTGGCGGACTGCCGTTTGTATGGTAGCTTCTGGACATCCGGCCTGCTGACGGAGGGGCGCTGGAAGGTGACGTTTTCTCTCACGGGGGCATAAAAACAGCCATCCGCCGCAAAAACAGTCCTTTTTGCGGCGGATGATGCTTATTTTATTTATGCAAACCAGAGCTGGGACAAATCCCGTCCCAAAAGCTCCTCCACCGCTTTTTTGTCCTTGCGGTAGTAGTCCTCCAGGAGCCTGCGCGTCTCGGGGGACATTTTGCTGTGGTCGGTCAGGGGCTTTGTCAGGCGGCACTCGATTTTTGTCGTGAGATCCATGGCGGCGCGGTCTGTGCGGTAGCTGATATAAGGGACATATTTGTTATACCAGTGGCGCAGCTTGTTGAGCGCCTTCATGCACCAGATGGAGTGGGTGCTTTTGGGAGCGCGGTTGCCCTCGTTGGCGCAGCCGCTGTAGCGCAGATTGGGATCCGGCTCCACGCCGATGAAATCCATGATGTCCCGGCAGTAGTCCTCCTCGTCCTGGATAAATTCCTCAAACAGGATGAATTTCATGTTTTCCCGTGGGAAGTATTTCAGAAACGAGTCGATGAATTTTCTGTATTCCCCCTCCAGCGCATAGTGCGTGCGGGGGTGCTCCCCCATATCCAGGACGACGCCTCCCTGGCCGTCAGCGTGGAACTGGGCGCGGGCGTATTCGTCAAAGCCTGCCCCGATGTTGGGGACGATATTGTCCTGCGGGTTTTCGTATATCCAGCCGTAGGGCAGGGCATATTTGTACCAGGAAAAAAGCTTATCCACAGGGTTGCGGAGAATAAAGATGAGCTTTAGCTCCGGGCCGAAGTCCTCGCGTATCTGGCGGGCGATGCTGTCTGTGCTGCGGGTGTTTACAGCCATGGTGTAGCAGGGGTTGAACTCCCCTACAACCTTTTTGGTGATGGTTTTGTCGTAATAGCGTTTCAGATACCAGTCGTAGCCCTTGGAGAAATAGAGATAGGTCTCCTTGATGGCGGGCAGGTAGATGTCCTTGTGGTGCTGGAATATAGCCTGCAGCGTGCTGGTTCCGCACTTGGCGAAGCCCACGCACAAAAAGGTGTGCTTAACGGCTTGAGCTTTGTTCATGCGCTTTGTTCTCCCTTGAATCAAATGGTTTCAGCCAAGGAAGAGTATAGCAGAGGAACATGAATAATAAATGAAATGTTATTTAAATTAACAGACTGTTATAAAATGCAGGTCGAATCACGCCGGAGAAGAGGAATCCTCCGCCCTGCGAATCAATACGAAGGGGGTGAGCTGGGTGGAGTTGCCGGAGGGGTTGTCGTCTATCAGCTCCCTGCACTGGTCGTCGGTCAGTGTCAGATTCGGGCTTTTGCCCAGAATATCCCGCGTGAAGTCGTTGGCGTCCACCAGCATACAGGTAACGCCTGTCTCCTCCTGAATACGGCGGCAGACCTCCTGGGGCTCCTTGGGCAGCATGATGCAGTAGTCCCCATATTCCTGGAACGAGGCGGTGTAAAACCCGTCCAGGCCCTCCACCTCCGGCCCGGCGATTTTGTAAAACACGCCCTTCTTCCCGAACAACTTGCCAACCCCGGCGGCGATGGAAGCCCATATGATTTTCCCCGCCCCGCAGTGGTCGATGGCGAACTGCATTTTCCAGGGGTTGTCCACCCCAATGCCATAGGGGCTGTGAGAGGCGAATTTGGAGAGGAATTTTGCAAGCCTCGTCAGCTTCATGTCCTTTTTATAGATGATGTTCTTCTGACAAAGGGAAATGATTTTCTCCGCCACGGAGAGAATGTCCCCCTCCTGATACACCGGCAGCACATACTGCCGCACCAGATCGCAGTAATCCTCCCCGATTTTTACAAAGTGGGTCTGGATGGCCCCCCGGTCATAAGCTCCGAAGCTGGTCTCTATCCGCAGCTTCTTGTTTTCGTTTGGCTTTAGTGTGGAATCCATGTCTCTATTTTCCTCCTTGCGTCAGCGGACGCCATATCGAAAGCAAGCCGTACCGGGTCACGGAAACGGCTTGCCGGTTTGTACACCATAATTAATAAACGGTAATAAACAGCATACCAGAGGAATGTGAAGAATAAATGAACAAAATATGCCAATATATAAACGAGTCCATGAATCGGTAAATGGAATCAACAGGGTAGCCGTTTCTCGCGGAAATGCTTGCACTTAACGGAACGCCAGTATCAGCAGATTTCGAAGGGCCTGGGCGTGAGCGGCGCTGCCGTTGGCGAGATCTGCATAAAGGGCTTGCAGAACGGGCGCGGCGGTTTGGCCAGCGGCCTGAGTATAATCCTGGGTCAGCCGTTCTTCCCGCAGCAGGGCTGCCCGAAGGGCGGCCAGCTTATCGCCAACGGGCGGGCAGTTCTTTCCCGGTGTATAGGATACGCCGGTTTGTATGAAATATTCTGCCCGCAGGCGGCGGGCGCGGCGTCCGGCGTCCTCGGCCTGGGCCAGCAGGACGGCTCGCCCCTTGCTCTGAAACATCCTGGCGAGAGCCTTGTCAAATGCGGCGGCGCGCAGCTCCGCCTGGATGAAGGTCTCCATGGCCCGCTCCTCCCGGAAGCGGGGGATGGGCGCAGACTCCTTCACCTGTTTGTCTGGTCGTTCCGTCCCCCTCACCCGCTGCCATAAGGTCTCAAACCCGGCCAGGCTCTCCTGTATGGATTGGTCTATGTCCATAAAAAATTCCCTCCCGGCCCATTCTATGCGAAGGGGTGGGGAGGGGTTTGTAATATTTTGAGGTTATACCAGCAGCGTGTCCACGGCGTCGGGAATTTCCGCCGAGCTTTGGACGATGATGTTTGCGTCGGAAAGCTCTGCCGGGCTGCCGTAGCCATAGGCGCAGCCAACGGCCTTCAGACCGTGGACGCGTGCCAGCTCCAGATCCTTATAACGGTCGCCCACCGCGATATAGGGGCCAGGGAACTGCTCCCGAATGGTGAGAAATACCTCCGGCTTTGACTTCCAGCCGAAGTCCTCCGAGCAGTAGAAGCCGGAAAACCAGTCGTCCAGCCCGAAGGCGTCCCGGTGGGCCTGCATATAGGCGGTTCGGCAGTTGCTGAGAAAGACCAGGCGATGGCCCTGCCGTTTCATCCTGTCCAGGGCCTCTGCCGCGCCGGGATAGAGTCGGGCGTTCCCGATGTTGATTTGGCGAACCATTTCCGTTCCGACTACAGCACCGGCGGCGGTTCGCTCTTCCTGGGAGAGTTGGGGGGCGAAGGTGTCCCACATCTCGGTGGCCGTCAGGCCCAGCCAATGCTCCAGCTCCTTATCTTGCCACGCTCTTGGAGGCATAAGTCCCCGGCGAACCAGCCCGTCATAGGACAGGCGAAAGGCGGGGGCGTATATGCGGATGCAGTCGTGAAGGGTGCCGTCGTAATCCAGAATGATGGTGGCGGCGCTCATGCCTCGATGGTGCGGATGAGGTTCACCATCTCGATGGCGCTCTGGGCACATTCGGAACCCTTGTTGCCCGCCTTGCTCCCAGCCCGCTCGATGGCCTGCTCGATGGTGTCCGTGGTCAGCACGCCGAACAGAACGGGGACGCCGCTGTTCAGGGCAACGTTTGCGATGCCCTTGGACACCTCGCTGCACACCACGTCGTAATGGCTGGTGGAGCCGCGGATGACCGCGCCCAGGGCGATGACTGCGTCATACTTGCCGCTGTTGGCCATCTTGGAGGCGATCAGAGGAATCTCAAAGGCCCCCGGCACCCAGGCCAGGTCGATATTTTCTCCCTGCACTCCATGGCGCAGCAGCCCGTCCTCGCAGCCAGCCACCAGCTTGGACACGATAAACTCGTTGAACCGGGCGGCGACGACGCCCACCCGCAGGTCGTTATTGGATATAAGCTTGCCTTCAAAGGTATTCATGGTAAAAAATCCTCCTTAGAAATTAATAATTCAAAATATGCCCCATGCGGTGCTGCTTTGTGCGTAAATAGAACAGGTCTTCCTTGGTGGCCTCCATCTGAATGGGTACCCGCTCCACGATTTCCAGGCCGTAGTCCGAGAGCTGATAGACCTTGTCCGGGTTGTTGGTCAGCAGCCGCATGGTCTTCACCCCCAGGTCACGGAGGATTTGCGCGCCGATGTAATACTCCCGCAGGTCTCCGGCAAAGCCCAGGGCCAGGTTCGCGTCCACGGTGTCCAGCCCCTGATCCTGGAGGGCGTAGGCCTTCAGCTTGTTCAGCAGGCCGATGCCCCGGCCCTCCTGGCGCATATACAGCAGGATGCCCCGGCCCTCGGCTTGGATCTGGGTCATGGCGGCGTGGAGCTGGTCGCCACAGTCGCAGCGCATGGAGCCGAAGCAGTCCCCGGTCAGGCACTCGGAGTGAACTCGGCACAGCACGTTCTGTCCGTCCCCGATGTCCCCCTTCACCAGGGCCACATGATGCTCTCCGTTCAGGGTGTTCCGATAGCCGTAGGCGGTGAACTCCCCGTATTTGGTGGGCAGCCGGGTGACGGCCACCTGTTCCACAAAATTCTCGTGCCGCTTGCGGTAGCTTTGCAGATCGTGGATGGTGATGAACTTGAGACCCCACTCCACGGCCTTCTGCTGAAGCTCCGTGGTTCGCATCATGGTGCCGTCGTCCCGCATGATTTCGCAGCACAGGCCACATTCCTTCAGCCCCGCCAGCCGCAGCAGGTCAACGGTGGCCTCCGTGTGGCCGTTCCGCTCCAAAACGCCGTTGGGCTTGGCCTGGAGCGGGAACATATGGCCGGGACGGCGGAAGTCGTCGGGCTTTGCCCCCTCCTCCACGCACTTCATGGCGGTGATGGAGCGCTCCACCGCGGATATGCCCGTGGTGGTGGACACATGGTCGATGGAGACGGTGAAGGCCGTCTCGTGGTTGTCCGTGTTTTCCGAGACCATCTGGGGCAGGTTCAGCTTGTGGACGTATTCCGACGACATGGGCATACAGATAAGCCCCTTGGCGTGGCTTGCCATGAAGTTTACGTTTTCCGTGGTGGCGAACTGGGCGGCGCATATTAAATCCCCCTCGTTCTCCCGGTCGGGGTCGTCGGTGCAAAGGATCATGCGCCCCTGGCGCAGCTCCTCCAAAGCCTCTTCGATGGTATTGTATTGAAATTGAGACATATTCTTCCTCCTTGCTGGGGCGGCGGATCTTTTTCCGCCATGCTTCGTTGGGCCTCCTCGGCGTACTGAAAGTACGCCTTCGTCACCCCGCCTCGTCTGGCGAAAAAATCTCTCGCCGCGTGTTATCTGAAAGGTTTGAGGTGTTTAAAAGCCATTTTCGGCTAAAAACTCCCATGTGATGCCGCTCTGGGGTGTGGCAGGCTCCTTGGGCTGTAACAGCTTTTCCACGTATTTGCCGATGATGTCCGTTTCCAGGTTCACGATGTCACCGGGGCGCTTCTGGCCCAGAAGGGTGACGCTGGCGGTATGGGGAATCAGGGAGACGGAAAAATCCTTTTCCGTGACGGCGGCCACGGTGAGACTGATGCCGTCAATGGCCACGGAGCCTTTTTCCACAATGTACCGCAGCAGGGCGGGGGACGCTCCGATAGTGTACCACAGGGCGATGTCGTCCCGGCGGATGGCCTGGATATGGCCGGTGCCGTCGATATGGCCGGAGACGATATGGCCCCCGAAGCGGCCATTGGCGGCCATGGCCCGTTCCAGGTTCACGGGACTCCCCACGGTCAGCGCCCCCAGAGAGGAGCGGTTCAGGGTCTCGTGCATTACGTCGGCGGTGAAGCCGCTCTTATCTACGCTGGTGGCGGTGAGGCACACTCCGTTTACCGCCACGCTGTCCCCGATTTTCAGGTCATCCAGCACGACCCTGGCCCCGATGGAGAGGAGGGAGGAATTGGCCCCCCGCTTCACGGCCCGGACAGCGCCCATTTCCTCAATGATGCCCGTGAACATCCTGTTCCACCTCGCTTTCCAGCAGAATGTCGTCCTCCAAGCGGGTAACGGTGGTGTTTTTCAGCCGAAACGCCTGGTCGGGAAGGGCCACGCCCTGACCGCCTACCGGGGTCTTTCCCGCACCGCCGAAGAGTTTCGGGGCGATGTATGCCTGCACCCGCTGGACGACGCCGCTTTTCAGAGCGGCCCAGTTCAGGGTGCCGCCCCCCTCCAGCAGAACGCTGTCGATGTCCTCCTGGCCCAGCCGCTCCATCAGAGCGGGAAGGCTGACGTGGCCGTCCGTTTCCGGCAGCATCCACACCTGGCACCCGGCATCCTCCAAGGCGGCCTTTTTCTCCTCATCGGGCTGAAGGGCTGCGATGACGGTGGGGGTTTCTTTGGCGGTTTTTACGATATTGCTGTCCATGGGTATGCGCAGCCGGCTGTCGCATATGACCCGCATGGGGTCGTGGCCCTGGGGGATGCGGCAGGTCAGCAGGGGGTCGTCCGCCAGCACCGTGCCGATGCCGGCCATAATGGCGGCGTAGCGGTGGCGATCCTGGTGTACCCGGTTTCGTGCCGCCTCCCCGGTGATCCATTTGGAGGCCCCGGTGTAGGTGGCAATCTTGCCGTCCATGGTCATGGCGTATTTCATCACCACATAGGGCCTGCCGGTTTGGATATAGTGGAAAAACACGTAGTTCAGAGCGTCGCACTGCTCCTTCAGCAGGCCGGTCTCCACCTGAAGGCCATGGGCGCGGAGAATTTCAATGCCCTTGCCAGCCACCAGAGGGTTGGGGTCGCCGGAGCCGGTCACGACCCGGCGGATTCCAGCCTCTAAAATGGCGTCCGTGCAGGGGGGCTGGCGGCCCTGGTGGCAGCACGGCTCCAGGGTCACGTATATAGTACCGCCTCTGGGATCCTCCGTGCAGCTTTGCAGGGCGCTGCGCTCGGCGTGCAGCTCGCCGCACCGGGCATGGTAGCCCTGGCCGATGATGCGGCCCTCCTTCACAATGACGGCCCCTACCATGGGGTTGGGGTTCGTCCAGCCCAGCCCCTTCTCCGCCAGGGAGATGGCCAGGGTCATATAGTCCTTGTCGTTCATAGTATCATCGCCTTTGCGAAAAAAATGCCCTGAACGGTTCCATTCAAGGCGGTCGCTCCCGCGCGGCGGCAAAATGCAAAATACCCCGGAATGATGTCATTCCGGGGCGATTCATACATATTGGCGCAACGGCTGCGGTATGCGATCTTCTTCCATCCAGACTGTACTGTCGGCCCTGGAATCACACCAGGTCGTGCCTTGCGGCTCGTGGGCTATAACCACCGGTGGGGACTCTCACCCCGCCCCGAAGATCCTGATTCAGTTTACAACTATGAGTATACTACGTCGGCGGCGCGTTGTCAATAGGGGGAGTGAGGGGAAGAATAATTTACGACAAAATGTAGGTACACCTTAGATTTTCATAAAAGACTGCCGCGCAAGAGACTTTCACTGCATCAGTCCATTACTTCTGTCTCGTTTTCCGTTTCCGCTTCTGTCTCGGTTTCTGTCTCCCCGTCTTCATCTGTGACGATCTCGGCTTCGCCGTCGTCCCCTGTGGCGGTATCTTCCATGATGGTGGCAGTGTCCTCCGTGACGTCGTCTTCGGTGGTGGCGTTCTCTGTCTCGTCGGTGATAACGATCTGTTCAGTCTCCGCCTCGACGGATCCGCCCTTGGAGCAGGAGGCGAACAGAAGCACGAATATGGATAGGGCCAGGCACAAAAGGATGGCCAGACTCCAAAGAGAATAGAAGCTGTTCCTTGTTTTATTGCTCAAAATAACACCTCAATATAGGAATGGACAGAGTTTAGCTTAAATGGAGAGTCTTCCATTACGGGATGTCCGTGTATGCAGGGCGAGGGATTTTTTCGTCAGGTCGTGATGATTCGACGAAGGCGTCTTCGGGGAACCCCGCAAAGATGGCTTTGCGGGGAGAGGAGGCGCAAGGGAGCGTGCGGATGCTCTTTTTGTAAAAAAGAGCGTAGCAAAGCGGACTCTGTGCCGACGACGTCGAGGAGAAACAGCGCGGTCTGGCGGAAAAAGACCCGCCGCAGTTGGTATAAGGGGTTGTATTAAAACGGATGTTTTGATACAACCCCTTATAAGCTATTTATAATTTACTCGGCGTCGGCCAGCGCCTTGGCTTCCTCGATAATCTTCTGCTGGACGTTGGCGGGGGTCTCGTCGTAGCGGATGAAGTCCAGAGTAAAGGAGCCGCGGCCCTGGGTGATGCTCCGCAGGTCGATGGCATAGGTGGTCATTTCCGCCATGGGAACCTCCGCCTCCACGATCTGCATACCGTCCTGTGCGGTCATGCCCAGCACGGTACCCCGGCGCTTGGAGGGGATGTCCGACATGATGTCGCCCAGGTTCGCGTCCGGCACTGTCACCTTCAGCAGGCCGATCGGTTCCATGATGACCGGGTTCGCGTTCACCAGCTCCTTATAGGCCAGGCCGGCGGCGGTCTTGAAGGCCATTTCAGAGGAGTCAACAGGATGGAAGTCGCCGTCGTACAGCACGGCCTTCAGATAGACCATGGGATACCCGGCCAGCACGCCCTTGGTGCAGCATTCCCGCAGGCCCTTTTCCACGGCGGGGAAGAAGTTTTTCGGCACACTGCCGCCAAATACCTCCTCGGCGAAGATCATGTCCTCCTGCTCGCTCTGCGGCTCGAAGCGAATCTTAACGTCCGCGAACTGGCCGTGACCGCCGGTCTGCTTTTTATGGCGGCCATGGGTATCCAGCGTCTTGCGGATCTTCTCCCGGTAGGCCACGCGGGCGGGGGACAGTTCTACTTCCACGCCGAATTTGCTCTTCAGCTTGGAGCAGAGAACGTCGATGTGCATATCGCCGGCACCGGCCACCACCTGCTGGTGGGTTTCTGCGTTCAGGGTGACGGAGAAGGAGGGATCCTCCTCGTTGAGGCGGGTCAGGCCCTGGGCCACCTTGTCGTCCTGGCCCTTCACCTTGGGGGAGATGGCCATCTGGTAGCAGGGAACGTCGAAGGTGATGCCGGGCAGCGCCTCCACCGCGCCGGCGGCGCAAAGGGTATCCCCAGTCTTGGTGTCGCTGAGCTTGGACACAGCGCCCAGGTCGCCGCAGACGATTTCCGTTACCTCAGTGTTTTTCTTGCCCTGCATGGTGTAAATGTGACCCAGCTTTTCCTGGGCGCCGCTGCGGGCGTTTGTCAGGGTCAGGTCGGGCGTCACCTTGCCGGAGACCAACTTAAACAGGGAGAATTTGCCGAACTGGTCGGAGACGGTCTTATATACGATGGCCTTGGCCGGGCCGTTGGGGTCAAGAGCCTCGCCGCCCTCGGAGGGCTGGGGGAAGATGCTGATGACTGCGTCCAGCAGCACGCGGGTGCCAAGACCCGTGAAGGCGCTGCCGCAGTAGACCGGGCAGATGGCACATTCGGCCACGCCGCTGCTGAGCGCGCCGGAGATCTCCTCCGGGCTAAGCTCCATGGTCTCGAAGTATTTGTCCATCAGCTCCTCGCTGGTCACGGCGGCGGACTCCGCAAGCTCGGTGTAAAGCTCGTCAAGCCGTGCGGTCATGGAGTCGGGTACGGGAATCTCCACCCGTTTGGCCCCCTCCATTTTGTAGGCCTTTTTGGTGATAACGTCCACGATGCCCACATATTTGTCTCCCTCCTTGATGGGGGCGGACATGGCGCAGACGGAGGAACCGAATTTCTCCCGCAGGGCGTCGAAGGTGCGGTCAAAGTCCGCGTGTTCTTCATCCAGCTTGGAGATGTATATGGCGCGGGGCTTATTAGCGTCCTGGAGGTATTTCCAGCTCTTTTCCGCGCCAACGTTCAGGCCGTCCTTGGCGGATACGCAAATCACGCCGCAGTCAGCCACGCGCAGGGCCTGGTATACCTCGCCGGCGAAATCGAAAAAGCCCGGCGTGTCGATAATGTTGATTTTGCTGCCCTGCCAGTTGACATACATGGCGGCGGAGGCGATGCTGATCTGACGGCGGATCTCCTCCGGGTCGAAGTCGGAGACGGTGTTGCCGTCGGTCACGCGGCCAAGGCGATCGGTCATTCCGGCCACGGACAGCATACTCTCCGCCAGAGAGGTTTTGCCGTTGCCGCCGTGTCCCAGCAGGCAGATGTTGCGGATGTTATTCAATGTATAGCTCATTTGGTGCGTTCTCCTTCTGGTACTCTAGTACTCCTAAAATAAAATTATACACGATTACAAAATGCTTCGCAACTGTTAATTTTAAATTTGGCAAAATTGCCGGTAGATTTTTTAGATTTTACCGTCCCTGCCCCAGGGAAAGGAGTGCCACAGGCATGGCCCACAGCAGCATATAAGACAGCACGTTCCCCACTGTGGCGGTGTCATAGGAGCCGACCCGGAACAGAAGGAACAGGATCAGAAGTCCCGTGACGGAGCCGACGAGAGATAAAATAACGCCGATGCGGCAGGTGTTGTACAGCCGGCGACCGGCCTCCACTGCGTCCACCATGGGACCCATGCCTCCCCGTGAGACAATGGCTGCGATGGGGCTGTCCTCCTGCTCGGTGGTTGCGGCGATGCGGTATCGATCCTGGAAGCTGGGGAAGTTGAAGTTGTCTGTGGGCATACGGAATAGCTGACGAATCATCAGCGGCGTGATGTTAAAATCCCGGATGGCGAATACCGGCTGCGTCTGCCCCTGAAGCAGGGTGACAAGGGCGTCCTGCACGCTGGAGGTGGGGGTGTATTCCAGAGTGAACACTGCCACCAGCTCCTGGTTGATGGCGGTGCAGATGGTGTTTTTGGTGGTCATGTTCTGGGGCAGACGGATCCCCATCAGGTTCATAAACCCGGCGGAGCCGACCAGCACCCGCTCTCCCCGCACCAGCCCGGACAGGCCGCCTCCCTCGTGGCATTGAAATTCCTCGATGGGAAGACTGGTGTAGCCCCGGCGCTGCATAAGCTCCTGGAAAACGCCGGTCAGGCCGCTGCCGGAGGCCTCCAGCAGACTGTAGGTAGAGGAGATGACCTTCGGTACAAAGGTTCCCTCCTGTATGTTTATCAGGTTCAGCCTGACGGTTCCGGCGGGAAACAGATCCTCATCCGTAATGACCAGACGCTTGTTTTTGCCAATGCTGGCGCAACCGGCATATCCCGCCACCGCCGCGCCGGAGGATTGCAGGCGTTTGGCCGTGACAGAATAGGGCAGGGGAAAGCTGAGAAAAGCGGTAAAGGAAGCGCTGACCGACAGCATGGCGGACAGATTATGAAGGAAACGGCTGCCGTCCGACAGAGAGGCGAACACTGCCAGCACCAGACAGGCGGCCAGCAGGAAGGGGGATACGGTGGCGTATATGCTCTGGCACATATCCGGCTGTTCGCTGCGTCGGACTACGCCCTCTGGCCCCCGCTGGGAGCGGATCAGATAGGGCTGCTCGCCGTTTTCCCCGGAGACGACCGAGGCGGCCTTGGAAAAGGAGGCGACCCGCAGTGTTCGGGTCTGGCCCAGACAGTATCGCCGCTCGCCCCACAGGGCGGCGGAAAGGGAGAAGGCTCCCACCGCGCAGAAGGGCAGACTGTCTCCATAACCAAGCATAACAAGCATAGCGTCTATACAACTGAACATCGCACCCAAAACCGCCAGGCTTTCCGCCCCCGGATGCAGGTCAAAAAGCTGCCTCATTCCAACGGCCACGATGTCCAGGGCCGCTACCATGACAGACAGCGTCAGAATCAGGCAGGCTCCCGCCTGGACGGCTGTGCTTTGGCCCAGCATACCTGCCATGGGAAGCTGGAGGCTTATCCAGGCCAGCACGACGCACAAAAACAGGCATACCCTGCACCGAAAGCGCAGAGGATGAAGGTGCTGGGCATAGAACTTTCCGGCCTTTTTGGGGGGAAGCTCCGGCTCCTCCGTCACGTCCACCGGGTCGGGCCATTTGGCGGCCTCCGCCCGGCGCATTTCCCGCTTCGCAATGAAGGTGGCAGCCTGGCGGACGATGGGCCGCAAAAGCCGTTCCAGCCGGGAGGCCGGCTGCTCCGCGTCCTCCTCCGAATCCCGGAAGTTATCCTGCTCGTCTATTTCCTGGGTCTCGTCCTCGTCTGTTAGAAGCTGCCGAAGGGTGCGCCTGGGCCTGGCCTCTTCCGGCGCGGGCTGATCCTGCCGGGGTCGTTGATTTTCAGGGGCGGGCCGCTTTGCGGGCTGCCGTTTCGCGGTCTGAGATGGCTCCTTTGCGGCGGGCTGTTCCGCTGCGGGTCGCTTTTGGGCAACACTAACCTGAGGCTCCGAATCCCGGCTTTGGGGCCTGGTCGGGGTCTCTGGCGTGTTTCGGGCGGTTTCCGGCGCGTCTCTGTAGGCGGGGAAGACGCCGGTGGCCTC
>JAJQCH010000037.1 GCA_021202795.1 Oscillospiraceae bacterium | reverse complement strand
ATCACTATGGATTTTCTTTTTCAAGTGTCCATCTTCATTATGCAATCAACCATTCTTTTATTTCTATTAAAGAGTATCAGAAATTGCCAAAAATTGCAAGACCCTCCCGTCATTTGCCGAAAAAAAGATGGGACGGAAAAACCCCGTAGGGACGGCAGTTTTTCGCGGCTTGCAGAGAAGCCGGTTTTGGTATATAATAAACTGTCATTATATGAGCTTACCACCTACGCGAGCAAGGAGCGGACTATGCTTTCCAATATAAAAATCATCATCCCGCTGGCGGCGGCGCTGTTTGTGCTGTTCTGGACACTGCGGTGGGCGTCAATACACCGGCGGGCGGTACCCCGGTTCCGAAAGCTCCCTCTGGGGCCGGAGGGAGAGACCGCCACCGCTGAGGCGCTGCCGGAGACGGAGCCGGAATCAGAGCCTGCCCCTGTCCCGGAGCCAGAGCCGGAGGGTGACAAAAGGTTCCACAAGCCGGATTGGATTGCTCTGGGCTGCCTGACGGCGGTGTACGCTGTGGTGGCGTTCATCGGCCTGGGGAGCAATACGGCTCCGCAGACCTTCCTCCACTACCAGCAGGGGAACACCTACGCCCTGATTGAGCTGGAGGAACCCCAGGAGATTACGGCGATCCGCTATTATTCCGGCCTTTGTACGGCGGACTATACCCTGCAATTTTCCTATGACGGGGAGACCTGGATTGACCAGGTGCAGGAGGATGGAACCTCCGGCATGACCCAGACCTATACCCAGCTCTTTCGCTGGAACGACGCGGTCTTAAACGCCGATAACGGCGCTGTTCGCTATATCCGCATTATCTCCGGGGCGGAGCAGTATCTGGGCGAGGTGGCGATATACGGCGCGGACGGCGCGCTTATCGACACGGAGGAGCTTATCATTGCCTCCGGCTGCGAAATGTTGTTCGACGAGCAGGACACCATCCCGGACAGCTACAGTTATAAAAACGGCACCTATTTTGACGAGATATACTTCCCCCGCACGGCGCTGGAGATGATAGAGGGCATCTGGCCCTATGAGATCACCCACCCGCCCTTGGGAAAGGCCATCATCTCCTTGGGTATCCGCATTTTCGGCATGACCCCCTTCGGCTGGCGGTTCATGGGAACCCTGTTCGGAGTGCTTATGCTGCCGGTGTTGTATGTGCTGCTGAAAAAGATGTTCGGCTATACGGCGGTGGCCGCCTGCGGCAGCGCCCTGTTTGCATTTGATTTCATGCACTATACCCAGACCCGTCTGGCTACCATAGATACCTACGCGGTGTTTTTCATTCTGCTGATGTATCTGTTCATGTACCTGTGGGTTGCGGAGCCGCCGGACAGGTCGAGGCGGCGGAATCTGTGGCTGTTTTTGTGCGGCCTTTCCTTCGGCCTGGGGGCGGCCAGCAAGTGGACGTGCATCTACGCCGGAGCGGGCCTTGCCGTCATATGGCTGATTTATTGGATCATCCGCCTGCGCCGGGAGAAAAAGGCCGTCCGGGACGATTTTATTCTGAACATCGGCTGGTGCCTGCTGTTTTTCATCGCGGTGCCGTGCCTGGTGTATTACGTCAGCTATTATTCCTATGGCGTTAGCCAAGGACTGAGCGGCGTGAAGATGTTTTTCTCCAAGGATTATCTGCAAATCGTGCTGGATAACCAGAGCTATATGTGGAACTACCACTCCGACCTGGTGGCCACCCACCCCTATTCCTCCAAGTGGTATCAGTGGATACTGGACATCCGGCCCATTTTGTACTACCTGGAATACTTCGAGGACGGCACCATCTCCTCCTTCGCGGCTTTCTCCAACCCCATCGTCTGCTGGGGCGGCCTGTGCGCCATGATTGGTATGGGCTGGCTGGCTGTTCGGGACAGAGATAAAAAGGCTCTGTTCATCCTCATTGGCTATCTTGCGAACCTACTGCCCTGGGTGCTGGTCAGCCGCCTGACCTTCGCCTATCACTATTTCCCCTGCACGGTGTTTCTGGTGCTGGCTCTGGCCCGCATCTTTGAGGATCTGCGCCGCCGGGACGGAAAATGGCGGGCCGCCATCGGCAGCTTCACCGCCGTAAGCGTGGCCATGTTTGTCATGTTCTATCCCGTCCTCTCCGGCGTGAGAAGGAGCGCGACCTACAGCAATATCTTTTTAAAGTGGTTTACAGATACCTGGCCGTTCTGAGGACAGGTCTTTTATCCCCATACTTCGTTGCAAAATCTGACGTACACACGGTACGCCTTCGATTTTGCGCCTCGCCTGGGAACAAAATCCCTCGCCCTGAGGACATAGACGGGAAATGGGGTATATTTTTCAACACAACGAATAACCTTTATATATTCCGCCGCATTTGCGGCAAAGGAGGATTTTTATTATGATTGCCATTGCGTGTGACCACGGCGGCTATGCGCTGAAAATGCAGATTCTTGAACACCTGGGGGAGCTGGGCGTGGCCTATGAGGACTTCGGCTGCGGCGCGGGAGAGCGGGTGGATTATCCCATATATGCGGAAAAGGTGGCCCGTGCGGTGGCCGCCGGACAGTTTGACCGGGGCATCCTGATTTGTGGCACTGGTATTGGTATGTCCATCGCTGCGAACAAAATTCCCGGCATCCGGGCCGCCCTGTGCGCCGACTGCTATTCCGCGGAGATGACCCGTCTGCATAACGACGCCAACATCCTTTGCCTTGGAGGCCGAACCCTTGGAGGCGAGCTGGCCAAGCGGATTGTGGATACCTATCTGGCTGCCTCCTTCTCGGAAGCGGAGCATCACATTCGGCGGCTGGATATGATCAGGGAGCTGGAAAAATAAATGCCTTACCGTCCCAGGGATATATATAGAGGCCGCCGGAAGTTTCGGGTGCCTCTGACCATAATCCTTTCTGTGCTGGGGATCCTTCTCGTCGGCGGGGTGGTGCTTTTCAGCGTCCTGCAGCGATTTGTGGTGTATGACGCCTCCGGCGTCACGTTGCAGCTTCCCTCTTCCGCTGACACTGCCGCCGAGGAGGAGACGATGCTGGCCACTCCCACCCCTACCTTTGAGCCGGTGGAGGTGGAGGTTATCTACGAGACTCAGGACTTTTCCGACACGGATCTGGGGGGCTGGGAGGAGCTGGAGAGCGTGCAGGCCCTGTTTATTGCCAGGGAGGACGTGGTCAGCGCTACTCTTCTGGCCGCCGCCGCGACCCGCGCACAGGAGGGGGAGTATTCCGGCGTAGTGTTGGAGATGAAGGATTCCTCCGGCCAGCTTGCCTGGGCCTCCCAGGCGGAGACGGCGGTGAACTATGGCACCGCTGGCACGGCGGATGTAACGGAGACCATTGCAGCCTTCCATGAACAGGGCATGACCGTGGCCGCCCAGATTAGCTGCTGCGCCGATACCCTGCTTGGTACCCGCAACTGGACGGTGACGCTCCAGACCGCCTCTGGCGCGACCTATACGGACGACGACGGCGTGATCTGGCTCGATCCCTATAACAGCACGGTGCGAACCTATTTGGAGGAGCTGGTGACGGAGCTTGCCGCCATGGGCTTTGACGAGATTATTCTGGCCGACCTGTATCACCCCGTTGCCGGAGAGGAGGAGAGCTTCGTCTATTCCGTCTCTCTCCAGACAGACCCCGACCCGGTCACGGCCATCTGCCTGCTGGGACAGCGCCTGGTGACGGCGGCGGAGGATACGGATACCGCAGTGTCCGTTTTGCTGGACACTGCGTCTCTGCGAAACGGCAGCGGCAGTGAGACCGGCCAGGATATAGAGATTTTCTGGCGTCTGTTCGCCAGGCTCTACTGTCCCACCAGCGCGGATATGGTGACAAGCGACAAGGAGCTGACGGTGGCGGAGATTAACGCCGGCAGCGAGGACATCCGTTTCGTCCCCGTCTGTGCCTCCGTCCCGGAGGGCTGCGCGTCCTATGTCATAAAATAACGGTTAATATAGTTAAATATATTGACCGAAAATTGCAAGTGCAAGTTGAACACATCCGCGAAAAGCTTCAATAGA
>JAJQCH010000130.1 GCA_021202795.1 Oscillospiraceae bacterium | reverse complement strand
CAAGGTTCATAAATTCATTCTACCGAGTGTCCAACTTGCACTTGCAATTTGCATTTTTAAATTATTGTAAGGAGCCAAAACCATTATGATTATTGATGCCTATTCTCACGCAATGCCCCTGAACTATCGCGAAGAATTATTAAAGATGAATATCAACGACCATTTGTATATCCCCCCCTTCCTCTGCGATATGGATGAGCGCAGAGCCTCATTAGAAGCGGACACACCCATTCGGTTCGTGGCGACCCCCATGCAACTGCCGCTCAACCGGGATTTATCCTCCCAAACCTTTGCAAAATTAGCGCGAATCTATAATGAGGGCATGGCTGAACTGCAGACGAAAAATGATGATTTGATTTGGGCGGCTGTGGCCGCCGTCCCGCTGGATGATATTGATAACGCCGTTACGGAGGCAAAATACGCGATTGAGCAGTTGGGTATGAAGGGCATACTGCTTCCCTGTAATTTCCGCGGTGAGGAACCCGCTTCACCACGGCTTAAGCCGCTCCTGAAGTTTATGGCGCAATATGACCTTCCAATCTGGCTTCATCCATGGCCAGCCGCCACCAGCCGCCAATTTGTTCCGAACAGCGGGGGCTGGGAGATGCTGGCGGACACAGCCGACGCCATGCTGCATCTCGCCTGTTCAGGCATATTCGAGGAGGAGCCAAATATCAAATTTGTAGCGCATCATGGCGGCTCCTACATACCCTTTTTCCATACAAGGCTGAAATCTCAGTATTTCTGGGATATGGGGTCAAAAGGGCCTATGTATGCGCCTGATTTTGAAGAAGCCGATCATACTGTGCCCTTTATATACTATGAGAACCTAAAAAAGTTCTACGTCGATACCGCTTTTTATGGTATTTGTACTCCTCAGATACAGGCGTGCATTTCCTATTTTGGGGTGGATCATGTCTTGTTTGGAACCGATTACCCGTTGCCTTCAGGTCGGGAGCTGCCGTTAGCAATTAAATCAATGGAGCAACTATCCCTCTCTTCAGGGGATAAAGATGCAATATACGAAAGGAATGTTGCTAAACTGTTACATCTGGAAATTTGACAGGCCCTTCCTCCTATAGGAGAACATTTTTAATAGAAATGAAAAATCCGAACTCATTACCCACCTGGATAATGCAGTTCGGATTTTTATGGTTTGGTGCGGGGAATGGGACTTGAACCCACACGTCCTTGCGAACACAGGCACCTCAAGCCTGCCTGTCTGCCTATTCCAGCACCCCCGCATTTGAGTGCTAGGACATTATAGTGGAATTGCGGGGATTTGTCAACTGGTTTTTGCGGATTCCTCCGGCAAATTGTTTGGCAGTGGAGGCGACGAAATGGATTTTTTCGGTTCCGGCGGGGTAAGGCTGGCGGCGGTATAGGCGATGACAAGGATGAGGGCGAAGGCCATGGCCATGGCGCCATACCGCATGGGCAGGAGATACCGGGTCTTTAAATAGGCATGATACCCCAGCAGGGAGCCAAAGCTGACGCACAAGGGAACGACAGACAGCCTGGGCGCGGAGACGGCCAGCACCACGGTCAGCACGTCCGCCATAAAGAAATAGCGGTCGTGCATATGAGGCAGAAGGAAGGGAACGCCCAGGGCGAACAGCACCGCCGCCCCAAAGAGGGCCTTGTTGTTCAGCCTTTTATATTCCATCACCAGCCACACATAGACGGCGCAGCAGAAGAAAAATGTCAGCACAATGCCAACGCGCTCGCCCGCCTCGGTGGAGAGGCTGTCAAAATTCAGCAGGGCATAGATGGAGGAAGAATTATAGTTCAGCCCGTCCCCGATGGAGCTTGTGTTGCGGAAATACAGGGTCAGCAGCTCCCAGAAGCCCCGCCCCGCCAGCACCGCCGGAAGAATGGAGAGGATATAGGTCAGCGGGAAAACGAGAATATGCCGAAGCTTGACCTTTTGGGATACCAGAAACAGGAAATATACCGGCAGCAGGAAAATGCCCTGGAGCTTAAAGGAGACGGACAGGGCAATGCAGGCCACGCTCCACCCGGAGCGGCCTTCCAGCGCCAGATAAATCGCCAGCACGGCGAAGGCGGCGTAAATGCTGTCGCACTGGCCCCACAGCGAGCCGTTTAAAATGACTGTGGGCATCCACAGCACCAGGATGAAGGCGGTCAGCTTTCTGGCAGGGCTGTCGGGATTCAAAACGCCCACAAGGCGCATGGCGGCCCAGGCCAGTATCACATCGAATAAAATGCTCAGATCCTTCACCAGCAGCAGATCGTATACCTGGCTTTTGGAAATGAGGGACAGAAAATATAAGTAAGGCACGTTATAGTTGCACGACCATATTTCCTCGCCCAGGCCCTTCCAGGCCCCGGCGGTGCGGAGGGATTCGATCCAAACCTTGATCCAGTCCTGATAGTCCAGGGTCTCATAGGTCAAAAAGCAATATCGCAGTGCGAAGGCCAGCGGCACCAGGGCTATAACGGCAATACGCTGGGCGCGGGTGCGGAACAGACCCTCCCGCCACAGCAGAAACAGGGCGAGGAGCAGCTCCGCATAAAGCAAAATGGTGGCCCGATAATCCAAGGAAAGACCTCCCTTTCAGCAAAAAAACGGCGAGATGACCCGCCGCATTTCATGAAATATTTTTATTGTAGAGGGGGTTGACAAGCCTTTGGGCGAAATGATATAATAGCTTGCTATGTTCTCGGAAGGTGGGTATTTATACCCATTTTTCAACTGTCTTTATTGTACCACATTGACGGAGAAAATCAAGTCACAGCCACCATTTTTTAACAACCCCACCTGGTGTATCATTTTTTGCCAAAGGAGTGATCTTTTTTCATGCCGAAGGATGTCTACTATGGCAAAACGCTCCGAAAGAGCTTTGCCCGCGTCACAGAGATCCAGGATATGCCGAACCTGCTGGAGGTTCAGAAAAAATCCTATAAGTGGTTCCTTGAGGAGGGCCTGCGGGATGTGTTCAAGGACGTGGCCACGGTCACGGACTATTCCGGGAATCTTGAGCTGTCTTTCGTGGACTATTCCATGGACGAGAAGCCAAAATACTCAGAACAGGAATGTAAGGCCAGGGACGCCACCTACGCCGCGCCGATCAAGGTTTCCGTTCATCTTCGCAACAGGGAGACGGACGTGACCACGGAGCAGGAAATCTTCATGGGGGATTTCCCTCTGATGACGGACAGCGGAACCTTTATCATCAACGGAGCGGAGCGCGTAATCGTCTCTCAGATCGTCCGTTCCCCCGGCGTATACTTTGATATTCACGCGGACAAGACCAACATAAGCCTTTATGGCGCCACCACCATCCCTTATCACGGGGCGTGGCTGGAGTATGAGACGGACGTAAACGACATTTTCTATGTCCGCATCGACAAAAACCGCAAGCTGCCTGTGACCTGGCTGCTGCGGGCCTTGGGCGCCTATAATCCGGATAAGCCCTATACCTGGCTGACCTGCGCGCCGGATCTGGAGGCGGGCGTCACCACGGACGAGCAGCTTCTGGAGATGTTCGGCCAGGACGTGCGCATCGTCAGTACCCTGGAGCGGGACACGGTTCACAGCCGGGAAAATTCCCTTCTGGAGATATATAAAAAGCTGCGCCCCGGCGATCCGCCCACGGTGGAGACCTCGGAGGCTATGCTGGACGGGCTGTTCTTCGACCGGCGGCGGTATGATATGTCCACCGTTGGCCGCTATAAGGTCAATAAAAAGCTGGCCGTGTGGAGCCGTATCATCGGCTTCAAGCTGGCCGCTCCCATTGCGGATCTTCAGACCGGTGAGCTGCTGGCGGAGGCCGGCGAGGTGCTTGACCGGGATCGGGCGGAGGCTATCGCCGCCAGGGGTCTGCTGGAGGCCACCGTGCTGGATGAGCATGGCCAGAGCGTCCGGGTGTTCGGCAACGGCATGGTGCCGATGGACGCCTTCGTGTCCTTTGATCCGGCGGAGCTTGGCATCAAGGAAAATGTCCGCTGGCTGATTCTGCGCCAGCTTTTGGAGCAGTTCGGAGACGATGAGGACGCCCTGAAGGACGCCATTGTGGAGAACATAGATGTTCTCATTCCCAAGCATATTATCGTGGACGACATCTTCGCCTCCGTCAATTATCTCAACTGCCTGGCCCATGGCGTGGGCAAAACGGACGATATTGACCATCTGGGCAACCGGCGTGTCCGCAGCGTGGGCGAGCTGCTGCAAAACCAGTTCCGCATTGGCTTCACCCGCATGGAGCGGGTCATCCGGGAGCGCATGACCATCCAGGATCCCAATGTCATCACCCCCCAGAGCCTGATTAACATCCGGCCTGTGTCTGCGGCCATCAAGGGATTTTTCGGCTCCTCTCCGCTCAGCCAGTTTATGGATCAGACGAACCCCCTGGCGGAGCTGACCCACAAGCGGCGTATGTCGGCTCTTGGCCCCGGCGGCCTGAGCCGGGAACGCGCAAACTTCGACGTGCGGGACGTGCATTACAGCCATTATGGCCGTTTCTGCCCCATAGAGACCCCCGAAGGCCCGAACATTGGCCTTATCTCTTATCTGGCAAGCTTTGCCCGCGTGGACGATTACGGCTTTTTGGTAGCTCCCTACCGGCGGGTGGATAAGGAAAAGGGCATCGTCACCACGGAGGTGGAATACCTCACTGCCGACAAGGAGGATCGCTTCTTTGTGGCGCAGGCGTCCGAGGTGGACGACGAGGGCCATTTTATCAACGCCCGCGTCACCTGCCGGCACAGAGATGAGATCATCGCCGTGGATCAGGATCAGGTGGACTATGTGGACGTCAGCCCCCGGATGATGGTCTCCATCGCCACGGCCATGATCCCCTTCCTGGAAAACGACGACGCAAACCGCGCTCTGATGGGCGCGAATATGCAGCGTCAGGCAGTGCCGCTGCTGACGACGGAGGCCCCCATCGTCGCCACCGGCATAGAGCATAAATGCGCCGTGGACTCCGCCGACTGTGTTCTGGCGGAGGAGGACGGCCAGGTGATGTCCGTAGACGCCGACCATATCGTCATGAAATATGACACCGGCGAGGTAAAGGAATACCATCTGATAAAATTCGCCCGTTCCAACCAGTCCACTGCCTTCAACCAGCGCCCCATCGTAAACGCCGGGGAGCGGGTGAAAAAGGGCGACGTACTGGCGGACGGCCCCTCCACCAAGGACGGCGAGCTGAGTCTTGGCAAGAACGTCCTGGTCGGCTTCATGACCTGGGAGGGCTATAACTACGAGGACGCCATCCTGCTCAGCAAGCGGGTGGTCATGGAGGATGTATACACCTCCATTCACGTAGAGGAGCATGAGTGCGACAGCCGCGACACCAAGCTGGGGCCGGAGGAAATTACCAGGGACATCCCCGGCGTGGGCGAGGACGCGCTGAAATATCTGGACGAGCGGGGCATCATCACCGTCGGCTCCGAGGTACGCAGCGGAGACATTCTGGTGGGCAAGGTCACGCCTAAGGGTGAGACCGACCTGACCGCAGAGGAACGGCTTCTGCGGGCCATCTTCGGCGAGAAGGCCAGAGAGGTCAGAGACACCAGTCTGAAGGTTCCCCACGGCGAAAGCGGCATTGTGGTAGACGTGAAGGTATTCACCCGCAAGGCAGGAGATGAGATGGGTCCCGGCGTGAATCAGGTGGTTCGGGTCTATATCGCCCAGAAGCGGAAAATTTCCGTGGGCGACAAGATGGCCGGTCGCCACGGAAACAAGGGCGTTGTTTCCCGCATATTGCCGCGGGAGGATATGCCCTATCTGCCGGACGGCACGCCTCTGGACATTGTGCTGAACCCCCTGGGCGTTCCTTCCCGAATGAACATCGGACAGGTGCTGGAGGTTCACCTGGGCTATGCGGCCCACGCCCTCGGCTGGAAGGTGGCCACGCCCGTGTTCAACGGTGCCAACGAGGAGTCTATTCGCGAGTGCCTGAAAATGGCAGGTCTGCGGGAGGACGGCAAGATTCAGCTTCGGGACGGTCGCACTGGCGAACCCTTTGACAACGACGTTACCGTGGGCTGGGTGTACTTCCTCAAGCTGCATCACCTGGTGGACGATAAGATCCACGCCCGCTCCACCGGCCCCTACAGCCTTGTGACGCAGCAGCCTCTGGGCGGCAAGGCCCAATTCGGCGGCCAGCGCTTCGGCGAGATGGAAGTCTGGGCGCTGGAGGCATACGGCGCGGCCTATACCCTCCAGGAGATTCTGACGGTCAAGAGCGACGATGTGACAGGCCGTGTGCGCACCTATGAGAGCATCGTGAAGGGCCACAATATCCCCACCCCCGGCGTGCCGGAGTCCTTTAAGGTTCTGGTGAAGGAGCTGCAAAGCCTGTGCCTGGACGTGCGCGTTTTGGACAAGGACGGCAACGAAATCGAGCTAAAGGACGACGAGGACGACGATTTCACCCCCACCTTCAGCTCTGTTGAATATAAATCCGACGACCGGGAGATTGAGGAGAGCGGCTACAACATCGAGCAGATAGACGAGGATAAGCTGGAGCTGGATTTCGGCAGAAAACGGCCTTGTGGACGATGATTATACAGATGACGCGGAGGATGATTCTTTCGGACAGGAGGATGATGACGAATGAGTTACGCTCCTTTTGAAGCAATACAAATTGGCATAGCGTCGCCGGAGAAGATACTTTCCTGGTCCTCTGGTGAGGTGAAAAAGCCGGAAACCATTAACTACCGCTCTCTGAAGCCGGAGCGGGACGGTCTTTTCTGCGAACGCATTTTCGGGCCGACGAAGGACTGGGAGTGCCACTGCGGAAAATACAAGAAAATACGCTATAAGGGCAAGATATGCGACCGCTGCGGCGTGGAGGTGACAAAATCCAAGGTGCGCCGGGAGCGTATGGGTCATATTCAGCTTGCCACCCCCGTCAGCCATATCTGGTATTTCAAGGGTATTCCCTCCCGGATGGGCGTGCTGCTGGAGCTGACCCCCAGGGTGCTGGAAAACGTTTTGTACTTTGGAGCCTATATCGTCACAGATCCCGGCTTCTCCCCGCTGCAAAAGTGCCAGATACTCTCGGAAAAAGAGTACCGGGACATGAAGGAAAAATACGAGGACGATTTTGAAGCCGGCATGGGCGCCGAGGCCATCAAAAAGCTTCTGGCGGACATCGACTGCGACGCCCTGGCGGAGGAGCTGCGGGAGCAGCTTAAGGACGCCACCGGCCAGAAGAAGGCCAAAATCGTCAAGCGGCTGGAGGTAGTAGAGGCGTTCCGTCAGTCCGGGAACCGGCCTGAGTGGATGATTATCGACGTGCTGCCGGTTATTCCCCCGGAGCTGCGGCCCATGGTGCAGCTCGACGGCGGACGCTTCGCCACCAGCGATCTGAACGACCTGTATCGCCGGGTCATCAACCGCAACAACCGGCTGAAACGCCTGATGGAGCTTCGCGCCCCGGACATCGTTGTCCGCAACGAGAAGCGTATGCTCCAGGAGGCGGTGGACACCCTGATCGACAATGGCCGCCGCGGACGGGCCGTCACCGGCGCCAACTCCCGCGCCCTCAAGAGCCTTTCCGATATGCTCAAGGGCAAGCAGGGCCGCTTCCGTCAGAACCTTCTGGGCAAGCGCGTGGACTATTCAGGCCGTTCCGTTATCGTGGTCGGCCCGGATCTGAAGCTCTATCAGTGCGGCGTGCCGAAGGAAATGGCCATCGAGCTGTTCCGCCCCTTCATTATGAAGAAGCTGGTGGAGGATGGGGCCGCCAACAACATCAAATCTGCCAAGAAGATGGTGGATAAGCAGCGGCCAGAGGTGTGGGACGCCCTGGAGGTGGTCATCAAGGAACACCCCGTCATGCTGAACCGCGCGCCTACCCTGCACCGCCTGGGCATCCAGGCCTTCGAGCCGGTGCTGGTGGAGGGCCGCGCCCTGCGGCTGCACCCCCTGGTCTGCACCGCATTCAACGCGGACTTCGACGGCGACCAGATGGCCATTCACGTTCCGCTGTCCGCAGAGGCCCAGGCGGAGGCCCGTGTGCTTATGCTCTCCGCCAACAACCTGCTCCGCCCGCAGGACGGCCAGCCTGTCACCGTGCCGACCCAGGACATGGTTCTCGGTTCCTACTACCTGACCTATATCCGGGAGGAGGAGGGAACCGGCAAGTGCTTTGCCAATCCCGCCGAGGCCCTGATGGCCTACAGCGAACACATTGTGGGGATTCATTCTCCCATCCGTGTTCGGTTCACCAAGACCATCAACGGGGAGACCCGTTCGGAGCTTGTGGACACAACTGTGGGCCGCATTATCTTCAACGAGCCTATCCCCCAGGATCTGGGCTTTGTGGATCGCTCCGACCCGGCCAACGCCTTCAAGCAGGAGATCAGCTTCCGGGTGGACAAAAAGCTCCTTGGCAAGATCATCCAGCGTTGCATTGACAAATACGGCTTTACCATCGCCACGGAGGTCTTGGATAAAATCAAGGCCCTGGGCTATAAATACTCCACCATCGGCGCTATCACCATCTCCATTTCGGACATGGTGGTTCCCGGTGCAAAGAAGCGCATCATCGAGGAGACGGAGACCAACAAGCTGCCCTATATCGAAAAGCAGTACCGCCGCGGCTTTATCACCAACGACGAGCGCTATCGTCTGGTGGTGGCCGAGTGGGAGCGTACCATTAACGAGGTGACAAGCGCCCTTCAGGATAACCTGGACGAGTTCAACCCCATTTATATGATGGCAAACTCCGGCGCCCGTGGCTCCATGAACCAGATCCGTCAGCTCGCCGGTATGCGCGGCCTTGTGGCCAATACCGCCGGCAAGACCCTGGAGATCCCCATCAAGGCCAACTACCGCGAGGGCCTGACCGTGCTGGAATATTTCGTCTCCAGCCGAGGTGCCCGAAAGGGCCTGGCCGACACCGCCCTTCGTACCGCCGACTCTGGGTACCTGACCCGCCGTCTGGTGGACGTGTCCCAGGATGTTATCATCCGGGAGTGGGACTGCGGCACCACCGCCGGCATTGATGCCAGGGTCATCCTGGATAAGATTGTCAGAACCCGCGTCAGCGAGGACGCCCTGGAGGGGAAATTTGCCCCGCAGGACATCACGAACCCGATGAACGGCGAGGTCATTGTGCCGAAATTCAAGGCGTTCAGCCCGTCGGATGTGGCGGCCCTGGAGGCTGCCGGGGTGGAAGAGGTGGACGCCGCCGCCGCCGCCCAGACCTTTGGAGAGAGTATTCGCGGTCGGTTCCCTGCCGTACCGATCTGCCATCCTGAAACGGGAGAGGTGCTGTTTGACACCGAGCATATGCTCATGCCGGTGGACGCCCGCCTGCTGGAGGACAGCGGCATATTCTCCGTCAAGGTACGCAGCGTTATGTGCTGTGAGGCTAAGAGCGGCGTTTGCGCCCGGTGCTACGGCATGAACCTTGCCACCGGCAAGCCCGTCGATCCCGGCGAGGCCGTCGGCGTTATCGCGGCCCAGTCCATCGGCGAGCCTGGCACCCAGCTTACCATGCGAACCTTCCACACCGGCGGCGCCGCCGGCTCCGACGTGGAAGACATCACCCAGGGCCTTCCCCGTGTCGAGGAGCTGTTCGAGGCCCGCCGTCCCAAGCGTATGGCGGTGCTGGCGGATATTTCCGGCACGGTGTCTATGGAGGATTCCAAGAAGAACGCGGTCTGCGCCCTGACCATCACCAACGAGGCCGCCGGAGAGACCCAGGTCTATCAGATACCCTATTCCAGCGGTATCCTGGTGGCCGAAGGCGACTATGTGCAGAAGGGCCAGGAGCTGACCCGTGGTTCCCTGAACCCCCACGATGTTTTGCGCACCCGTGGTGTGGACGACGATGAGTTTGGCCGCCAGGGCGTGCGCAACTACCTGGTGCAGGAGGTGCAGAAGGTCTACCGCCAGCAGGGCGTGGACATCAACAACAAGCACATCGAGGTCATTGCCCGTCAGATGCTCCGCAAGGTGCGGGTAGAGGAATCCGGGGACACCAAGCTCCTGTCCGGCTCCGTGGTGGACATCAGTGAAATGAAGCGCGCCAACGAGGAAATTCAGGCCCGCATAGACGCCGGAGAGACCGGGCTTGAACCGGCCACCTATACCCAGATCCTCATGGGCATTACCAAGGCGTCTCTCGCCACGGAGAGCTTCCTGTCCGCCGCCTCCTTCCAGGAGACCACAAGAGTTCTGACCGACGCCGCCATCAAGGGCAAGGTAGATCACCTGGTGGGCCTGAAGGAGAACGTCATCATCGGCAAGCTCATCCCCGCCGGCTCCGGCCTGGAAGTGTATCGGAACGTAGGCGTCCATACCGATGAGGAAAAGGCCGCCGAAGCCGAGGAATATGTAGACCTGTCGGCCCTGGTGGGGCGGACGAACGCCATATAATCCGACCGCTGCAGGCCGAAAGGCCTCCCGGCGCGGAATCACCTGTGAAAAACACCTGTAAGAAAAACACCCGTGGCAGCTATTTTGAGGCTGCCACGGGTGTTGTCCGTTGTGCGCCCAGTGGCGCACGTCTAGTAGGGGAAAGGCCGGCGCTGGAAGGGATAACGTCAGAGCCTGTGCCTTTCATCAGGCCGTCGTATTAAGTGGCGATAACCATATCCCTTCGGATTACCCGGCGTTGAACAGCGCAGAGAGCGTGTCCGCGTACTCCTGGAATATCGCTAACAGGAAGGTATCCCAATGCCGGGCGTCCTGGGTGGAGCTGCCGAACACATAGTTCTCCTGTCCGTAATCGATGACGTCGAAGCCGGGCATAGCCTTGCTGGCGCCTGCGGTGCGATAGGATACCGCATCGGCCAGAGAGAAAGACACGCTGGTGATGTCAGAATAATCCACCCAATCGCTCAGGTCGGTGCCGGTGGCCTCGTCTGCGGTGCCGTTGGCGGTTTGGGCCTCGGCCTCGGTCGTTTCAATTTCCACGCCGTCGGCGTATTCCGCATACATTTGATCGACATACAGGGAGAAGGAGCTGCTCAGTACCTCGGAGGGTACGTGGCCGCCGTCCCACTGCCATTCGATCTCGCAGTCCGTCCCGGCGTTCAGCATGGCGATCTGGAGGTTCAGGGAGGAGAACATGGACATATCTCCCTCGGACGCACCCATGACGATGCGAGTCCATGCGGGGGTTTCCGTATCCTCATCGCCAATGTAGTTCAGCGGGTTATACAGGGAAACGATATTGTTGCCGTACTCGTCGCCCTCCAGAATCTCAGCGATGTCGGCGGCGTAGGCCTCTACCATTTCCTCATAGCTGGAATAGTTCGCAGAATCGGTGGAGCTGCCTGCGGCCTGAGTGGTGCCTGCGTCCGGGGTTCCCACATCCATGGTGTCGCCGCTGGTGTCCACGTTTTCGTTGGTGATGGAGGAGGTTCCCGCGCTGTCAGGCAGACTGTCGGCGGACAGCTCGCCGCTGGCCATCTCACCACTGGCCAGACCGTCCGTGTCTATATCACCGGGCAGCTCCCCGGAAGCCTCGCCGGAGGCGCTGTCAGCGAAGTCCGCCGCGCCGTTCATGCCGCTGGGCAAATTGCCGCTCATGCCGCCGGTGCTGCTCGCCGCATACCGGCCCTCGATGAAGGCCACGGCCTTGTCCTCGCTGGTCATGGCGGCCACCTCTTCATCGGAAAGGGCGTTGCCGTCCTCGTCGAACCAGGTCCAGCCGCTGGCGTAGTCCAGGTTGTCCAGGTACCACTGGAGGTTGGAGACAAACTCTGCCAGGTACAGGTCAAGATAGGTACCGCCGTATCCGTTGGTGTCGGCATACAGCTCCTCGTCATACTCGATGGTCAGAGAGATGGTGCTGTTCAGCTCGCCGTCCCCGTCCAGGTCAAAGCCTACGTCGGCCTCCTCTACGGTAAGATCCTGCTCGTTGATGTATTCCATGTAAGCGGCGGCCAGATACTCTGCCACCTGGGCCTGGAAGTCAGAGCCAAAGGAATAGTCCGCATCCAGATAGTACTCGAAAGCAAGAGCCATGTCCGCCTCATACAGGGAGGTGATGGCGCTGTAGGCGATGCAGCCCCAGGCTCCGTCGGACAGGGAGACCTCCTCCCCGTCGATGGTGACGGTGGTGGAGTAGGTGCCGTCCTCGTTCAGATAGCAGCCAACAGCTCCCACCTCAGCCTGATAGGGGTAGAAGTCAGCATTGTTGGAGGTGGCGGCAAACATAACGGCGTGAGCGCCGCCGCCGGATCCGCCGGTGGAGACAAAGTAATCTACGCTGCCGGGCAGATTGCCCAGCAGGATATTGTATTTCACAAACCGGGCGGCGGCCTTCTGGTCAGCCAGACAGGAGGGGGCGTCGCCGGTGTAATAGGTGTTGCCGTCCTCATTGGTGGCGGTGTCCTGCTTGCCGCGGTTGCCGCAGGCCACGTTGATGTAGCCCTCGGAGGCATAGGTGGTGGCGGCCAGCGTGTTGGTGGAGGAGGAGTAGCCCGCCGCGCCGGTATTGATGATCACCGGGGCGGTAGCGGCAGTGTAGACCTGGCCGTTGGTGCTGGTGATCTCTGCGTCGTAGTCGATGACCAGAGCGCCGTTTACCGCCTGGGAATAGCTGTCCGCCGTTACGTCGGCCTCGCCGTCTCCATCGGTGTCAATGCCGGTGACATAGCCGCCGGGGACGCAGACGGAAACACCTTCCTCGTCCTCGATCTCCGGGTAAGCTACGGCGGAGACAATGGACATGACCCAGGCGTCCGCGCTGGAATCATAGCTCCAGGTATAGTCGGTATTGTTGGCAAGATTCAGAGTGTACTCAATGTATTCCTTGTCGGACGACACGGAATCCGTTGCAGAAGTCTCCTGGGAATCCGCCAATGCAGTCTCCTCGGAATCGGTCGTTTCAGATTCTGAGGATGTGCTGCCGCAGGCAGTCAGGCAGAAAAGCATGGAAATAATACAAAGCAGCGCTGTCAGTTTTCTCATAGGGAAACGCTCCTTTTCAGGTGAGCCGCGCGCAAAAGCGCCAAAGGTTTCTTCATAACAGTTGATTTTCCTTTCCAAAAAGATGAACTGATTATACACCGTGTGTGACAAGAAAAAACGCAAATTCGGTGAATAATTGATGAACTCAGCATGAACAGATGGAGGAAACGAAGCCATCAACTAGGACTGAACACGAAAAGTTTCGCAAATCATAACACCTTCTTAATCGGCCTTTAATTTACCGCTCACAGGAGTTTCATGGGCGTTTGGTATGCTGGGGGCATCTTAAAGGACGAGGTGGTTTTTATGCTGTTGGTGATTGCAAAGGCGCTGGGGATTGCGGCGGGGATAGTTTGGGCGGTCTGTATGGGGTATCAGGTCGTTCTCTGGGCTGCGCCCAGGATGAAGAGAGGGCGGGGGAAAGTTTCCCAGCCGGAGCGGCTGAACCGCTATGGGGTGCTGATCGCCGCCCGGAACGAGGAGGCGGTGCTGCCCCAGCTTATCCAAAGCCTGCGGGAGCAGGATTATCCCCAGTCGCTCATTCATATTTATGTGGTGGCCGATAACTGCACCGACGGCACGGCGCGGGCCGCGCGGGCGGTGGGGGCCACGGTGTACGAGCGGTTCAATCTGGCCCAGGTGGGCAAGGGCTATGCCCTGGAATGGCTGATCGATCGTATCCGGGAGGAGGGAACCCTCCGGGGCTACGACGGCTTTTTCATCTTCGACGCGGACAACCTGCTGGCCCCGGACTATATCCGCCGGATGAATGAGACCTTTTCCGTCGGGTATCCCGCCGTCACCAGCCTGAGAAACAGCAAAAATTTCGGCGCGGGCTGGATTGCCCACGGCTATGCCCTGTGGTTCCTCCACGAATCCCAACTTCTGAACCGGGGCCGGATGGTCCTTGGGAGCTGCTGCATGGTGTCCGGCACGGGCTATGTGGTCTCCCGCTCGTTACTGGATAAGGTGGGCGGCTGGCCCTTCCACCTGATGACGGAGGACGCGGAGTTTACCGCCTGGTGCGCCGTAAACGGCGTGAAGGTGGGCTACTGCCAGGAGGCGGTGTTTTATGACGAGCAGCCTGTGACCCTGCGGGCCTCCTGGAATCAGCGGCTGCGCTGGGTGAAGGGCTATGTGCAGATGCTCGGCTATTACGGCGGACGGCTCCTGCGGGGAATCTTCAAAAAGGGCGGCCTGCCGTGTCTGGATATGCTGCTGGCATATCTGCCGTCCTTCGTCGGGGCGGGGCTTTCCTGTCTGTCCTGCCTTGCGCTGGCCGTGTGGCTTTTGACCTCCGGCTGCGGCTGGCTTGCCGTGCTGCAGGTGCTGGCGCTGGGAACGGCGCAGCTTCTGGGCGGTATGCTCCTGCTGGGCCTCTATACCACCCTCAGCCAGTGGCGGCGCATCCCGCTCTCTGCGGGGCAGAAGCTGGCGCGGTGCCTTACCTTCCCCCTGTTCATGGCCACCTATCTCCCTGTTGCGGCGGCGGCCCTGGTCGTGGACGTGGGCTGGCGGCCTATTCCCCACACCCCAATTCCCGAACGCCCGCCCGTTCAGCCGATTCACCAGATGACGAGGACGGGGTGATACAAAGAGGGACAGCACCGAAATTTCGATGCTGTCCCGGATTATGGCGCCTGCAAATCGCACACCACCAGCAGGACGCCGTCCTTTACGCTGATTTCGGCCTGGTCGGCGGTGAAATCGTTTCCCATGCCCAGGGGGAAATCCGGGGTCAGGACAGCGTTTTCCAGCTCGTATTTTGTGCCGCGTATGGACACGCCCTGGCAGGAACCGCCGAAGGCGAAGACGGAGAGCTTGCCGCCGGTGCGGGAGAGGGTGACGGTCTGATTTTTCAGCATTTGCAGGCGGGTGTGTCCGTCGGAAAGGACAGCCTGGCCGCCTCGCTCGGCAATATAGAGCATGGTCTGGAGATTTGCCAGGGTGTGATCCATGCGCCCGCCCAGGCCGCCGACGATGAGAAAGCTGCGCCAGCCCCGCTCCCAGGCGTATTTAACGCAGAGCATGGTGTCCGTGTCGTCCTTGACAACGGGATGGGAAATCACCGTTCCCGTTCCGGGAGGCTGGGAGGAGTCAAAATCCCCGATGACTGCCGCCGGAACAGCTCCCGCCTGGGCCGCCAGCGCATATCCTCCGTCCGCGCAGAGGATAAGGTCGTCCCCCTGGGGCGCTTCATAGGCCGCCGAAGGGTCGCCCTGACACCAGGCGGTGAAAATGACGCATCGCCCCACGTAGGGCGCGGCGGATTCTGTGGACATGGTCTGTTACCTCTTAGAGAATTTCGGTTTGACAGGACGCCATGGTCAGAAGGGCCGCGCTGTGCTTTTCCGGCGTCACGCCGGCGCAGCAGGTGGAATCTACTGCCATGGGGGTTTCTGGATACAGCGCCCGCAGGATGAGAGCGTTGGAGGCTACGCAAATGTCCGTACACAGGCCCGCAAGCTCGATGCTCTCCGGGACGATGCCCCGCTCCCGGAACGTCTGCTCCCAGCCTGTCCAGCCGAAGGTGGTCTTGTCGATGACGTTTGCGCCGCCCTCCGTATACGGCTCCAGCGGACTGCATATCTGCCACCCCTGGGTGCCTTTGATGCAGTGCGTCACCGGGAGCAGCCTTCCCTCCAGGGTGTCCAGGTAGTTTTCCCCGTGGGTGTCCCGCGTGAACAGCACAATGTCCCCGTTTTCCTTCCGCTTCCGCACCTTTTCCACCACGTTCGGGACGATTTCCTGGGCCTCGTCCGTCCCTAGCGCGCCGTCGATGAAATCGTTTTGCATATCGATGACGATCAGGACGTTCTGCTTCTTTATAGTTTCAGACATGATTGTATCCCTTTCTTGTCGTTATTGTCGTTATTATTTATTTCATTGTAGCACGAACTGGCAAAAAAATCTCCCCCGTGCGGCGCAAATTGCCGTAGCGGGGGAGAAAAATATTTCCTTATGCCTGCCGGAAGCGGGCCAGGAAGTCCTTGGTTTCCTGACGCTGGGGATTGCCCAGTACGTCCTGGGGCGCGCCCTGCTCGCAGATGACGCCCTCATTCATATAGACCACCTGGGAGCTGACGTCTCTCGCGAAGGCCATTTCGTGGGTCACGACCAGCATGGTCATGCCCTCCTGGGCCAGGGTCTGCATGACGGTCAGCACCTCGCCCACCATTTCCGGGTCGAGGGCGGAGGTCGGTTCGTCGAACAGCAGCACCTCCGGCTCCATGGCCAGGGCGCGGGCGATGGCTACGCGCTGCTTCTGACCGCCGGATATTTGCCGGGGCTTGGCGTTGATGAAGGGGGCCATGCCCACCTTTTCCAGATAGGCCATGGCGCTCTCTCTGGCCTGGGCCTTGGGCTTTTTCAGCACCTTCACCTGACCCACCACGCAGTTTTCCAGCACGGTCATGTTGCTGAAAAGGTTGAAGGACTGGAACACCATGCCCACCTTGGCCCGGTAGGCGGGGGCGTTCACCCCCCGGCCCGTCACGTCCGTGTCGTGGAAAAGGATCTCCCCGCTGGAAGGAGTCTCCAGCAGGTTTATGCACCGCAGCAGGGTGGACTTGCCGGAGCCGGAGGCCCCGATGATGCTGGTGACGTCCCCCTTGTCCACGGTGAAGTCGATGTCCCGCAGCACCTCATGGGAGCCGAAGCTCTTGGACAGGTGCCGTATCTGTAAAATCGTCTCGCCCATATTACCGCTCCCCTCTGGTAGAATCATTCCGGGTCTTTTTCATCGCGTCCGGGTCGTAATCGCCGCTGACCGTGTTATACCGGGCCGCCTTGCGCCGGGTGTGCATTTCCGCCAGGGTATAGGTTCCGGCGGTGGGAACCAGCGGATCGCTTTGCAGCAGCTCGTAGCTGTCCGAACCGTCCATCCGCCGCTCCAGCCAGCGCAGCAGGAAGGAGGCTACCAGCGTCATGCAGAGGTAGGCCACCATCTCGATGGTGGCGGAGGGGAAGTAAAGGTACGTCGCACCCACCGCCGCCCGGTGGACGGAGAACAACTCCGTGAAGCTGATGATGAACATGACGGAGGTGTCCTTTACGTTGATGATGAAGTTGTTGCCGATCTGCGGCAGGATATTGCGGAACGCCTGGGGCAGAATGACGTTTATCATGGTCTGCACATGGGTCATGCCGATGGCTTTGGCACCCTCGGTCTGGCCGGGGTCGATGGAGATAATGCCGCCCCGGACGGTCTCCGCCATATACGCGCCGGTGTTGATGGACACCACCAGAATGGCGGCCACCCAGACGCTGTTGAAGTGCATGGCGTTATTGGAGAAGTAGGGCAGGCCGTAATAGATAAATACCGCCTGCAACACCATGGGCGTACCGCGGAACACCTCCACATAGACCCGGATAATGACCCGGATCAGGCCCAGGAAAAACCGCTTCACCGGGTTGTCGGTCTTGGCGTGGGGGATGGTCTGCAAAATGCCGCAAATAAAGCCGATGACGCAGCCGATAACGGTGGCGACCAGGGCCAGCACCAGAGTGTTGCGGACGCCGCCCAAATAGGCGCCGCCGTACCGCTGCAATAGCTTTAATATATCGCTGAATAGCTGTGAGAGCCGTTCCATAGGCGTGTCCCTCCTTATAAATTACTGTCAGGGGCTGCACCCCACGGACGCAGCCCCTTTTCAGGAAATCCTTCCCCGCGCTTCCCGCGCCCGCAGGCGCAAAGCCTCGCAGAGTTTCGCCGCCGCAGCGGCGAAATAAAATCAAATCATTTTTTGCCGCGGCGTGTACGTGGCAAAAAATTCTTCTCGGCCTGGGAGTGTGCGAAGTGGCCGCCGTAGGCGGACGCTGAGTGCGCGGTTCAGGCCGCAAGCCCCTTCAAAAAAAGCCGTCAGGCTTTTTTTGAGTGTTTTAGTCTTCGGTCAGAGGCTGGATGGCGATGGCCTCGTCCATCAGCTCGTTGAAGTCGTCCACGGTCATGGTGCTGAGAACCTCGTCGATGGCGTCCTTCAGAGTGGTGTTGCCCTTCATGACGGACACGCCGATGTTGATCTCGCCCTCGTCCGCCTCAAAGTTGTCGTCGGAGTCGGAGAAGTCCAGGATGACCATGTCGTCATAGGCGGCTACAGCACCCATGGCAGTGGGCATATCGGTGCAGATGAAGTCAACCGTGCCGGTCTCCAGGGCCATCAGCATGGCGGGAGCGGTCTCCGCAGCGGTCTGGATCTGAGCGTCGGGGATCTGGGGCAGCATACTGTCATACCAGATGGTGGCGATCTGGGCGGTGCAGGTGCCGCCGGCCAGGTCGGCCAGGCCGGTGGCGGAGGCATACTCACTGTCGGCCAGGGTGACGCACACGATGGAGGCGTAGTAGTAGGGGCCGGCGAAGTCCACCTGCTCGGAGCGCTCCTCGGTCATGGACTGACCGGCGATGACCGCGTCATAAATGCCGGACTGCACGCCGGGTACCAGGGAGTCCCAGTCGGTGCGGATGACCTCCAGCTCCCAGCCGTAATACTCGCAGATGAGCTTCGCGATCATTACGTCGTAGCCGTTGGCGTATTCCCCGTCGGAGCCGGAGATGGGAACAGCCCCGTTGGAGTCGTCATACTGGGTCCAGTTGTAGGGGGCGTAGGCGCACTCCATGGCGATGGTCAGAACGCCGTCCTCCAGGCCCTGAATGACGGTCTCGCCGTCCTCGGCGGTCTCGGTTTCAGCTTCAGTGGTCTCCTCGGTTTCGGTCTCCTCCGCGTCGGAGCTGGAGGAGGAGCAGGCGGCCAGGGCGAAAATCATCGCCAGGGCCAGCAGCAGCGCAAAAAGTCTCTTCATGGTTCATATCTGCCTTTCTCAATAAATTCTCTCGCGTCCCTTTGGATGCGCTCCCAGTGGACGCAAACCGGGAACGAAAAAATGAACCGCTTGCGTCAAGCGGTTCATAGGATATACGGTATATGCCTCCCAAAAAGGGGCAAGCCGAACGGCCATTGACAGCGCTCCACAAGTACTTGTGACAGTCCATTGGGTGTTCCCCAATGGCCCAGCGCAGGGAGAGCAGGCACGCTCCAAACGCTTCGGCGGCGTTCCCTTTCCCATCCAGCGGCTGCCTGGCCTTGCCGAAACGGTACTGATGAAAACCGCGCCTCTATCGAAAAGCGATTCAATTTTCGCTTAATATACTAGCACGGGCCTGTCCCGGTGTCAACAAAAATTTTGCAAAAATCCTTAGATTTGTATAATGTGTCATAAAATTCGGGACGTTTTCCCCCTGCTTTTGCGATTTTGCGGGACATTATCCTAAAACAACATATCGCACGGTCCATAGCAGGGCCACGCCCGGCGCGCCCAGGGCGGCGGATACGGACAGGGTCAGGGCGTTTAATCCAAGGCCCAGGCCGAACAGATTTCCCACGGTGTTTCCCATCAGCAGCAGGACAAGGCCGGTCAGACCGTGCAGCCCCAGACGCAGCAGGGGCCGGGCCGCCCGGCGGATAAGCTCTGCGAGCCGGACGAGCAGCATCAGCCCGCAGGTGACGAACAGGGCGTTTATCATATAGTCCGGCATGAGACTTGTCCTCCCGTTTCCAAAGGTTCCATATATTGTATTTGTGTTTTTCGGGATTTAGACATATAATAGTCCAGTCCCAGAAGTCCCAGAAAGAAAGAAGCCATGGCCATTGGGCGGGGGACGCTGGTTCCTCCGCCCCTTCTTGATTTTTCCGGGCGTTGTGTTATACTAAATAGTATATTGGAGTATTATGTCCACCGGCGGCAGGCCGGAACGAGAACGGAACAAAGCGAGGAAATTTTTGCATGGCGAAACCAAGCAGACAAGCCTATGGCAACGAGAGCATCAGCCAGCTCAAGGGGGCCGACCGGGTGCGCAAGCGTCCGGGGGTCATTTTCGGCTCGGACGGCCTGGAGGGCTGTCAGCACTCTGTATTTGAGATACTTTCAAACTCTATCGACGAGGCGCGGGCAGGGTACGGCAAGCTCATCACCGTCACCAGGTTTCAGGATCACTCCATCCAGGTGGAGGATTTTGGTCGGGGCTGCCCCGTGGACTGGAACAGTGCGGAGAAGCGCTATAACTGGGAGCTTGTGTACTGCGAACTGTACGCCGGCGGCAAGTATGACGACGAGGGCGGAGAGGGCTATGAATACGCCCTGGGCCTGAACGGGCTAGGGGCCTGCGCCACCCAGTACGCCTCGGAATATATGGACGTGACCGTCTGGCGGGACGGCAGCCGCTACGACCTGCACTTTGAAAAGGGCGGCATCGTGGGCGAGCTGAAAAAATCCCCTGCCGACCGAAAAAAGACCGGCACCACCCATCATTGGCGGCCAGACCTGGCTGTATTTACGGACATCGACATCCCGGAGGAGTGGTTCCGCCAGACCCTCCGCCGCCAGGCGGTGGTGAACGCGGGCGTCACCTTCCGGCTGCGCATCCAGCATGGGGATAAATTCGAGACCACGGAATATCTCTATGAAAACGGCATATTGGATTATGTTTCGGAGATCGCCGGGGAGGCTACTCTCACCGCCCCGGTGTTCATGGAATCGGAGCGCCGCTGCCGGGACAGGGCGGACAAGCCGGAGTATAAGGCCAGGCTCTCCGCCGCCTTCTGCTTTTCCAACCAGGTGACGCTGCTGGAATACTATCACAACTCCTCCTGGCTGGAGCATGGGGGCGCGCCGGACAAGGCCGCCAGGGCCGGGTTTGTCTATGCCGTGGACGCCTATATCAAGCAGACGGGGAAATACCAGAAAAACGAGTCGAAAATCTCCTTCCAGGACGTGCAGGACTGCCTGGTGCTGGTGACGAACTGCTTCTCCACCCGTACCTCCTATGAAAACCAGACAAAAAAGGCCATCACCAACAAGGGCATCCAGGACGCCATGACCGCCTTTTTCCGGGAGCAGCTGGAGGTCTGGTGCATTGAGCATAAGGCCGAGGCCGACCGCATGGCGGAGCAGGTGCTTATCAACAAGCGCAGCCGGGAGCAGGCGGAGCGGGCCAGGCTGAACATCAAAAAGAAGCTGACCGGCTCCATGGACATCATGAGCCGGGTGGAAAAATTCGTGGACTGCCGCAGCCGCGACCCGGAGCGCCGGGAGCTTTACATCGTGGAGGGAGATTCCGCCCTCGGTTCCTGCAAAATGGGCCGGGACGCGGAGTTTCAGGGCATTATGCCCGTCCGGGGCAAGATTTTAAACTGCCTGAAGGCGGACTATGGACGCATCTTCAAAAGCGACATCATCACCGATCTGCTGAAGGTGCTGGGCTGCGGCGTGGAGGTGGAAAAGCGGGGCAAGGAGCTGAACTCATTCGACCTTGCAAACCTCCGATGGAGCAAGGTGGTCATCTGCACGGACGCGGACGTGGACGGCTTTCAGATTCGGACGCTGATTTTGACCATGCTGTGGCGGCTGACCCCGACGCTGGTGAAGGAGGGGTATGTGTACATTGCGGAATCCCCCCTGTATGAGATAACCTGCAAGGAAAAGACCTGGTACGCCTATTCCGACGGGGAGAAGAACAAGATCGTGGAGGAGCTTGCCGGCTCCAAATTCGCCGTGAACCGCTCCAAGGGCCTGGGGGAAAACTCTGCGGAGATGATGTGGCTGACCACCATGAACCCGGAGACCCGGCGGCTCATCCGCGTTCTGCCGGAGGAGGCGGAGCGCACGGCCTATTATTTCGACCTGCTCCTGGGGGACGACCTGGCGGGCCGGAAGCAGCACATCGCCCAGGACGGCTATAAATACCTGGATATGGCGGATATATCGTAAGGAGTAAGATCGTTATATGGCAAGAAAACCAAAGGAACCAAAGCCAGTGCGGCGGGACGCCGACCCCAATGTCATGGGGCTGCGGGGGGAGGTGGTGGAGCAGCCCATCACGGAAACCCTGGAGCTGAACTATATGCCCTACGCCATGAGCGTTATCGTCTCGCGGGCCATCCCGGAGATAGATGGCTTCAAGCCCAGCCACCGCAAGCTTTTGTATTGTATGTATAAAATGGGTCTCTTAAACGGGGCGCGGACAAAATCCGCGAACATCGTAGGCCAGACCATGCACTATAATCCCCACGGGGACGCTGCCATCTATGAGACCATGGTGCGCCTGACGCGGGACAACGAGGCTCTGAACGCCCCCTTTGTGGACTCCAAGGGTAATTTCGGCAAGGTCTATTCCCGCGACATGGCCTATGCCGCCAGCCGGTATACGGAGGCGAAGCTAGCCCCCATCTGCGCGGAGCTTTTCCGGGACATCGACAAGGACACGGTGGACTTCGTCCCCAACTATGATAACTCCACCACGGAGCCGACCCTTCTGCCTACTACTTTCCCGAACGTGCTGGTGTCCGCCAACATGGGCATCGCCGTGGGCATGGCAAGCCAGATCTGCGGCTTTAATCTGGAGGAGGTGTGCCAGACCACCATCGCCCTGCTGAAAAACCCGGAGCATGAGATATTGTCCACTATGCCCGCCCCGGACTTTCCCACCGGGGGAGAGATCCTCTACGACCCCGGCCAGATGGCCCGTATCTATGAAACAGGACGGGGTTCCTTTCCCGTCCGAGCCAAGTGGCGGTATCAGGAGAAGGAGCATATCATCGAGGTATATGAGATACCCTATACCACCACGGCGGAGGCCATCATCGACAAGTGCCGGGATCTCATCAAAGAGGGGAAAATCAAGGAAATCTCCGATATGCGGGACGAGACCGACCTGGGGGGCCTGAAGCTGGCCATCGACATCAAGCGGGGCGTGGAGCCGGAAAAGCTGATGGCGAAGCTCTTTAAGCTGACCCCCCTCCAGGACAACTTCCCCTGCAACTTCAACATCCTGGTGGCCGGTTCTCCCCGCGTCATGGGCGTGGGGGAGATATTAAACGAGTGGATCGCCTGGCGGACGGAGTGCGTCCGGCGGCGCACCTACCACGATATGACGAAAAAGAAGGAAAAGCTTCACCTGCTGGAGGGCCTGAAGGCCATTTTGCTGGACATCGACCGGGCCATCGCCATCATCCGTCAGACGGAGGCGGAGGCGGACGTGGTGCCGAACCTGATGATCGGCTTTGGCATCGACCAGACCCAGGCGGAGTTCGTGGCGGAGATAAAGCTCAGGAACATCAACCGTGAGTATATCCTCCGCCGTGTGGAGGAGACCGAGGGCCTGGCCAAGGAGATCGCCGATCTGGAGGAGCTTCTCAAAAGCCAGCGCCGCCTGCGGGGCGTTATCGCGGAGGAGCTGAAGCAGGTCACTAAAAAATATCCCTCTCCCCGCCGCACCACCCTGGTCTATGCGGACGAGGTGGAGGAATTTACCGACCAGGAGCCGGAGGCGGAGGATTATCCCGTCCACCTGTTCCTGTCCCGGCAGGGGTATTTCAAGAAGATCACTCCCCAGTCCCTGCGGATGAGCGGGGAACAGAAGTATAAAGAGGACGACGGCCTGGCCCAGTATTACGAGACCACCAACCGGGCGGAGCTGCTGGTGTTCACAGACCGGCAGCAGGCGTATAAGATGAAGGTTGCGGACTTTAAGGAGACCAAGGCCAGCGCCCTGGGCGACTTCCTGCCCGGCAAGCTGGGCATGGACGAGGGGGAAAACGTAGTGGCCACGGCCCTGGCCGGGGATTATACCGGCACGCTTCTGCTGTTTTTCCAAAACGGCAAGTGCGCACGGATAAGCCTTTCCGCCTTCGCTACCAAGACGAACCGCCGCCGCCTGACGGGGGCGTACAGCGATAAAAGTCCTCTTGTTGCCCTGCTGCCCCTGGAGGAGGAGCAGGAGATCGCAGTCTATACCGGCGAGGGCCGGTGCCTGATATTCAGCTCCGCGCTGCTGGCGCCCAAGACGAGCCGGGCCACCCAGGGAGTGCAGGTAATGACCGTGAAAAAGCATCCCGTGACCCGCGTGGCCTTCGCGGCGGATACGCCCATCCAAAACCAGGCCCGCTACCGGGTCAGAGGCCTGCCTGCCGCCGGGGCCAGGCTGACAGACAAGGACAGGGGAGAGGAGCAGATGAGTCTTTTGGAGGGAGAACACTCGTGAAACGAACCACAGGGGAAATTATTAAGCACATTTTCATGACCTTGGCGGGGTGCGCCATGATGGGCGCGGCCTTCGCCTTCCTGACCTATCCAAACAGTATCGTATCCGGGGGCCTTACCGGCGTGGGCCAGATCATAAACCTGCTGACCGGCCTGCCGGTGGGCGTGCTGGTCATTGTGATGAACATTCCGCTGTTCATCGTGGCCTGGAAGAAATTCGGCCTGGAATTTATTCTGTTTTCCGCCCTGGGCATGGTGGCTACCAGCGTGTTCATCGACCTGTTCAACGCCCTGGACTATTCCCTGACGGACGACATCCTCCTGGCCTCCGTATACGGCGGCCTGCTGAAGGGGGCCGGGGCGGGGCTTGTCTATACCGCCGGAGCCACCAGCGGCGGCACGGACATCGCCGCCCGTATGCTCCGCAGAAAATATCCCTATGTGGACTTCGGCAACTTCTCCCTGGCCCTGGATGCCGTGGTGGTGGTGGCCTTCGCCGTAATATTCCATCGCTTCGACAGTGCCATGTATACCATCATCACCATGTTCGTGGCCTCCCGTGTGGTGAATCTCATGCTGTACGGCATGGACAACGCCAGCGTGTGCTATATCATCACCCTCTATCCTGAGAAAATCGCCGATGAGATAGGCAGCCAGCTTGGACGCGGCGCCACCCTGCTCCAGGGGGAGGGAGCCTACAGCGGCGAGGAGCGGGACGTCGTCCTGTGCGTGGTGAAGCGCCAGCAGATTCCGGCGGTGAAACGAATCGTCTCCTCCCTGGATCCCAGGGCCTTCGTTATCGTCACAGAGTCCCATCAGGTGTTCGGGAAGAACTTCTCTAATATACAAAAATCAGACTGATCAGGAGGTCAAGCCATATGGACAGAACGAAAACCATTGAAAATCTGCGGAAAAACGGCTTTGAGGTGACGGAGTTTGAAACCGCGGAGCAGGCGGCGGCCTATGTCGGCCAGTCGCTGCATGGGAAAACCGTGGGCATCGGCGGCAGCATGACCGTCCGGGGTTTGAATATTTACGACCGCATTAAGGACGATAACACCGTTTTCTGGCACATGGTAGTGCCGGGGGACGAGACCATGGTGCAGGCCAGCAGCGCCCAGGTCTACATCACCAGCGCCAACGCCATCAGCGAGGAGGGCTATGTCATCAACATCGACGGGAGGGGAAACCGGGTGGCCGGAACGTTGATGAAAAAGGACAAGGTCTATCTCATCGTGGGGAAAAATAAGCTCTGCGGCCCCTTTTCCGAGGCGCTGGAGCGGGCCAGAAACGTGGCCGCAGAGCTGAACGCCAAGCGTTTGGAGACCAAGACCCCCTGCGCCGTGACAGGCCATTGCCACGACTGCGCCAGCCCGGACAGGATCTGCAACGCCCTGGTGGTGCTGTGGCGCAAACCCTTCTGGTGCGACAGCATGGAAATTGTGCTGGTGAACGAGGAGCTGGGGTACTGACATGAGAAAAGCCCTGGCCCTGCTGCTGGCGGCGGTGCTGGCCTTCTCCGCCGCAGGCTGCTCTACCTTTTTCGACAAGGAGTACTATGCCAGCGAGGAATACCAGGCCCAGGAGCAGGAGACGGAGGAGGAAGGGGACGCCATTGGCAGCATTTCCAGCTACGCCGCCCTGAAGCGGGCCATTACCAGTCTGGTAGAGGAACACGTGGAATCCGCCCAGCTCCAGTTTTTGAACTATGAGGGAACCATCAGCACGGACATTTCCACCGCCTGCTGGGAGGTGAAATCCTCCACCGCTCTGGGAGCCTTTGCGGTGGACTATATCAGCTATGACCTGAGCCGCATCGTCAGCTATTACCAGGCGGAGATATACATCACTTATAAGCGCTCCGAAGCGCAGGTGGCGGCGCTGGAGGAGACCGGCACCGCAGGCGCCCTGGCTGCTCGGCTGGATGAGGCGCTGCGGGAGGGGGAGACCTATCTGGTGCTGAAGCTGTCCACAGCGTCCGTCACGGCGGACTCGGTGCTTGACGACCTGGAATCGGCCTATTATTCCGACCCCCTGGCCTGCCCGGTTCTGCCGGAGGCGGAGGTGGATTTTTACCCGGAATCCGGCGTGGAACGCATTGCGGAGATAACCCTGGACTACGGCATGGACAGCCAGGAGCTTTCCGCGCGGCGGGAGGCTCTGACACAGGCGGTTGAGGATATATCCGCCTCCGTGATGGACGGAGAGGCTGCCACGGAGGAAATAGCCGAGACGGAGGAAGCTGCGGACGCTGCCAGCGGCGAAATTGCCGCCGGAAGGGAGGAGGCGGACATGGTCTATGCCCTGTGCCTGTACCTGACGGAGAGCTGTGTGCAGGATGAGACCGCAGGCTCCACCGCGTGGGACGCTCTGGTAAACGGCACGGCAGACAGCCAGGGCATCGCCATGGCGGTGAAGGCCCTATGTCAGGCGCTGGACATAGAATGTCTGGTGCTGGCCGGACGGATGGACACCCAGGAGCATTACTGGAATATCGTTTTCATAGACGGCCAGTCCTATCATGTGGACGCCGCCAACTGGGGCGACGGAGGAGAGAGCGTTTTCCTTGTGGGTGACGAGGCGCTTTGGGGCGCCTATTGGTGGGACACCAGCGAATACCCCGTCTGCCCGGAAAGCTATGGCTATTTCGAGACGGACGAGGAAACGGAAGCGGAGACGGCGGCAGGGTCGGAGACGGTGGAAGAGACCGAGACAGAGACGGAGATAGAAGCTGAAATGGAAGCTGAAACGGAAACGGAGACGGCGGGCTGATTTTTTAATCTTTGAACCGTTCTCTAATCTTATTTTAATTTTTGGTTGATTGCATAATGAAGATGGACACTTGAAAAAGAAAATCCATAG
>JAJQCH010000084.1:24327-26931 GCA_021202795.1 Oscillospiraceae bacterium | reverse complement strand
CAAGGTTCATAAATTCATTCTACCGAGTGTCCAACTTGCACTTGCAATTTGCGGGATTGTTTTTTTCAGGAAGTCTGCTATAATGAATATATATCATTTTTTTGTCATCGCATTGGTGGCAGAAAGCTTGAAAGGAGAAACCAAAATATGAAGAGCTGCAAAATTTTAGCGCTGGTTCTGGCCCTGTGTATGCTGCTGAGCGTGAGTGCATTCGCTTCCAGCGATATGCCGGACACCTCCATGGGAGGCAGCGCCACCAGCTCCCCGCCGGACAACTCCACCAAGGCAGTGGATGTCTTGGGTACCCGCGCAGCCCTGTACATCGAGTATGGGGAGGACGGCTATACCGTCAGCCAAAACGTCACCGATTCCTATGAAGTAGAGTATCAGGAGGAAGTCGCCGTCCCTGAGGAGGGCGAGACCTACACCCTGGGCGGTATCTACATCTACTGCGGCGCAGAGGATTGGGACGAAGAGGAAGCCGTGGGCAACAGCGGCGTTGTAATCAACCAGCTCACCGATGAGACCACCCCGGTGGTACTCGGCGGCGAGGAAGACTATTACGAGGCCCCCGACGGCGAGAGCTATAACTCCGTTATCGTTATGGAGGTAGACGAGGACGAGGAGCTGGCCAGCGACGCAACGGAGACTGCGCCCGGCGTGGCCCTGGCCTTCAACGGATCCGCCATCGAGTTGAAGAATGTCTATGTGGAGTCTAACGGCACCGGGCGTCCCACGGTTCATATTCCTTCTACCACCCGTGACTCCAACGCCACCCAGCTTCCTGACCTGATTTGCGTGGACAGTATGTTTGTGAACCACTCCACCCGCGCCCTGCTCCTGATGGGCGGCGACGTGTGGTTCCTCAATTCCACCGTCCTGACAAACTCCTGGGGCGGCCTGAGCTATGACAACACCTCCACCACCATGTATGTGGTAAACTCTGATGTGGAGAATATCGGCAGCGGCGGCTATGCTATCTATGACGCCGCGGGCTGCACCGCCTTTGTGTATGGCAGCCGCGTTGTGGCCGGCAACACCGGCATCACTGTCTGCCGGACGGCTGTCCTGACCGTGGACTCTCTGGAGAACGCGGACGAGACCGCTACCGACCCCTATGACGGCGAGGCCGATCTGATGGAGGCTTCCGCCACTGCGGACGGCACCACCGAGCTGATTGCCCATGACTACGCCATCAAGATTCACGCGGATATGGCCGGGGCCGATTCTGTGGCCGAGGCATATCTGTATAACGCCTACATCTCCACCCTGGACGAGGATGTTCAGTTTGCCGACGGTACCACCTATGAGGACTGGGTCGACGGCGAAAGCACCGGCATCAGCGGTCTGATCAGCGAGTATCAGAGCGGCGCGCTTGTCTTCATCGCCAGCCACAACGGCAAGGTTGTCATTGACAACTGCGAGCTTGCAAGCCGTACCGGCATTCTGGTTCACTCCATGTTCACCTATGACTCCATGGCCTCCGGCATCTATCCTGTGGACGGCACCGAGTACGTGGGCGATGAGGTGGTTCTGGCGAACCTGACCGCCGAGGGCGACATTCTCCACGAGGACTATATGCGCAAGATGATTCTTTCCCTGGAGAACGCTGACCTGACCGGCGCTGTGGTGGGCACCACCCTGGCTGCCTGGAACGCTTACTGGACAGAGGCTGCCGAGGCCCTGCCTGAGGACGAGCTGGAAGAGGCCACCGATGAGCTGACCGCCATGGAGGCCACCCTGAAAAACGCCATCTACAACGACACCTATGAGACGGTTTGGGGCGTTCGCATGAGCATGGACGCGGATTCCGTCTGGACTGTTACCGGCGACTCTAACCTCTACAGCTTCACCCTGGAGGAGGGCGCTGTGGTGCAGGCCCCTGAAGGCAAGAGCCTTGTCATCTATGTGGACTGCGGCATGAGCAACGATGAGCTGACCTACGACATCACCACCGGCACCCAGATCGATGCCTTTGAGGCGGGCGTGGAATACACCGGCGTTGTAATTCTGGTCGAGGACGGCGCTGACGAGGCTGCCGCCGAGAGCGAGGGTGCGCTGACTGTTTCCGTCAGCGACCTACTGACCGCTATCGGCGCGGAGGTCTCCTATGATGCGGAGACCGGCACTTTGACCATCGTGGATCCCACCGGCCTTGTGGCCGCCCTGCTGGAGGACGTTATCCAGTAAGGGCAGGTTGAAACTGACAGAAAAAACCTAAAGGGCAGCGTCCCGCTCCCAAATGGGAACGGGACGCTGTTACAGTGTGTTGCAGCGGATGAGATATAGATTTTTACACATTTGCTTTATACTGATTGTGCTGACTGTCCTTCTGTCCGGGATGCGTTCCTCTCTTTCCGTGCGGGAAGAGGAGACGGTAATGGCCCGGACAGTGGAGGCGGCGCAGAAAGCGGAGAACGCTGAAGTGTCCTCCGCTGTCGTTGTGTCTGCGGTTACGGCGGAACCAATGGTTACGGCTGCGCCTGAGCCAACGGCAGAACCTATGCTAATGCCAGAGCCAACACCGACAGCGGAGCCAACACCGACAGCGGAACCGACGCCGACAGCGGAACCGACGCCGACAGCGGAACCGACGCCGACAGC
>JAJQCH010000084.1:0-24317 GCA_021202795.1 Oscillospiraceae bacterium | reverse complement strand
CGGAACCGACGCCGACAGCGGAACCGACGCCGACAGCGGAACCGACGCCGACAGCGGAACCGACGCCGACAGCAGGGCCGATACCAACAGAAGAACCAGCGCCAACGGCGGTGATAACGGCAGCAACGCCGATTCCCAATGTCCACCTGACCGTGGCTGATCAGGGATCGCATCCCGCCCTGATGAGTCTGAAGTCGGACGGCTTATTCCACAGGGAAGATTGCATGACCAGAGGCCAATTTTGTCTGCTGCTGACCGCGCTGCTGGACGGTCTGCCAGAGGGGACAGACTGTACCTACCCGGACGTTACCAAAGAGAGCGAGGCGTACAGCGCCATTACGAGTCTTTACCTGGCAGGGCTGCTGGAGGAGACTGCGGGAGAGACGTTTGCACCCGGCCAATATGCCGCAAGAGAATGGGTGGCCGATATCCTGGTGCGGCTGGCCTCCTGCCTTTCGGGAACAGAGCAGACCCGCGTGGAGGTGCTGGGGTCGGAGGTAGCTTCCGGCGCTACCAGCGAAAGCGGCGCTGTTCGAAGCGAGAATGAGCTGCTGCGGCGGGATGAGATTGCCGTTATTCTGGTGCGGTTGGCCGGTCGGGGCGAGACGCTTGATGAGGATGCGTTATTCTTCACCGGGAATATTCCAGAGGATATGGATATGGATAGCTGGGCCTGGGCCTATGTCACCGACGCGCTGACGGAGGGGGCTGTGGAGACGGCGGAGCCGGGCGTTCATCGGCTGTATGGCTGGCTTTACGCTGCTTGGGACGACGGAACCATCATGCGTGACATGGATTACGGCGTGTGGATCTTTGGCCTGGATGGGAGATATACAACCGGCAGCGACGAGCTGGATGAGTATCTGGCCCAGGCACTGGAGGAAAGCGGCGCAAATGATTTGCCGGAGCAGGAAGAGGCGCTGGCGGCGGTTTATCTCTATATAAAGGAGAATTTTGAGTATCTGGTCATGGCGGAGGATATGACGACGGAGGACGTGGGAACCACCGGCTGGGAATACGCCAGGGCGCTGCGCTTTTTCCAAAATGGAGGCGGTACCTGTTATGGTTATTCGGCCACCTTCGGCATCTTGGCCCGTCTTTTGGGGGAGACGGCCTATATCGTGGCGGGGCAGGTCAATCAGTTTTATGGCCCCCATAGCTGGGTGATCATCCCGGAGGACGGAATCGACTGGATATATGATGTGGAGCTGGAGGATACCCGCTCGGAGAGACATGGAGATTTAGAGCTGTTTCACATTCAGAATTATACGATATATAACTATTGGTACGAGCCGGATTGGTGAGAATTGAAAGCATGGTAAAGGCATACATTTTAAACTGGAGCGACGCCCTGCTGCCGGAGTACGCTGCGTTGCTGCTGCCCGCCTGGCGACGGGAACGGGTGGCGGGGCTGCGCCGCCCGGCGGCTCAGGAGGAGAGCATATGGACGGGCCTGCTGTGGCGATGGGCTATGGAGGTAAACGGCTTTGACCCGGATATGGACATCTCCTGTCTCCCTGCGGGCAAGCCGGTGGCGGCGGACGGAACAGTGTTTTTCAGTCTTTCAAACTCCGGGCCGCTGGTACTGTGCGCCATTGGAAATGCGCCGGTAGGGGCGGATGTGCAACAGACGCGGCCTGTGAAGCTCACCATTGCCAGACGATTCCATCCAGAAGAGCAGACATGGCTGACAGCCCAGCCGGAAACAGAACAGGAGCGGGCCTTTTTCCGCCTATGGACCAGGAAGGAGGCGTGGGTTAAGGCAGCCAGTAATGAGGAATTTCTCTCACTTTCTCAATATAATGTAATAAAGTCCTTGCCAGAATGGGTGTTCATGGATTATAATGTGATTGTAAAGAATGTGTCAAGTCGGTGTATGGCGGCTCTTTGCAGTCGAGGAGAGGCGCTTCCCGCTGCCCTGACGCAGATTGAGCCTGAGGCGCTGTTAACTGCCCTTGGGAGAGGAAAAGAGAACCACCCATATTGAAAGGAGAACGAATGAAGAAAGCTTTAAGTCTGTTGCTGGCGTTTTGCCTGGTCTTTTGTCTGGCTCTGCCGGCTGCCGCATCCTCGGAGGAGGCAGGAAGCGCTGTGGATGCCTCTGAGGAGACGCCCAGCGATGAAATGGTCATCGGCTACCAGGCCTATGAGCCGGTGGAGGATCTGGGCCTTGACCTGGACGGCCTCTATACCGGCGAGGACTACGGAGATAGCCTCGGAGACGTCACTGTAGCCGCCGGAGAGACCTGGACGGTGGAGGATAGCTGCGTGGTGGATCGTCTGGAGATTGAGGATGGAGCCACTGTGGAGGCAGATTTTCCTGTGATCGTGTTCTTCTCTGAGAGCGACACGGTGGAGAATGGCCAGGTTATCGGAAACGTTCAGTTCGTCAGCGATTATGACGAGGTGGTGGCCATTGTCCACACCAACGATACCCACGGCTTTTTGACCACGGAGCCTTATGTGAAGGGCCTGAAGACCCAGTTGGAGCAGTCCGGCAATTACAGTCTGGTTTTGGCTGTCAGCGGCGGTGATCTGTATGCAGGCGGTTATGCGGCGGCCCATGTATATGAGGGCGAGTATATCCCCTATATCATGGCGATGATTTATGATTACTACACCTGGGGCAATAACGATGGCGGCATCACCGACCAGGGCCTTGGCACCTATTTCCTGTCCATTCTGAGCCAGGAGAGTGGCCTGACTCCGCTGCTGGCAAACCAGAACGCTTCGGAGGACATCGACATGGTGGCCTATGCGGAGAGTTATGAGCCTGCTGTGGGCGTAGAAGAATTTGTGGATCTGTATTCCGATATTCTGTCTCTGAACGAGGACGGTACCATTGATTACAGCGCCATCGACCTGGAGAGCTATAATCTCTCCGCCGGGGACAACGCCCTGGACGACGGCGTGATTGTGGAGACTGCGAACGGCACCCTGATTGGGCTGTTTGGGGAGTCTACCCAAGGCGGTTCCATCACCGATGCTTATTTTGCCGGTGGTCAGTCCACCATCACCGTTGCGCAGAATGCCTCGGATGCGCTGATTGCAGACGGAGCCAGCGCGGTGGTCATGGTCTGCCACACCGGCTGGATGGGAGCCGACTCCACGGAGGCCAGCTCCAATGACACAAACTCCGCCCAGGTGGCACTGAAGACCACAGGCATTGACGCCATCATTGACGCGCATACCCACTCAGTCATTAACGATGGCGAAGGCTGGCTGTTTGACGAGTCCGAATCCGACACCATCGTGAACCAGGCCAACTGCAAGGGCGAGGCCATCGGTGTGCTGTATCTTTATCTGAAGGACGGCCAGGTGGTTGCCAAGGACAGCGAGAACCTGACCACCAACGACGATGGCGAGTGGGAAGGCATCCAGCCCGACGAAGAGGTTCAGGCTGCGGTTGACCGCTGCTATGGCCGCCTGGAGGCAGACGGCTACACTAAGGTGTATGCCACCACGGAGTATTTCCTGAACGGCGAGCGCATCAGCTCCGGCGACGTGGGCGGCGGCGTCCGTGCCAATGAGACGAACCTGGGCGACCTGGTGGCTGACGGCATCCTGTATACTGCGCAGCAGCTTTGGGACGGGGATGAAATTTCCATTGCCCTGTATCCCGGCTTCTGGGTGCGTTCCTCCATCGAGGTGGGGGACATCACCCTGGTGGACGCGCTGTCCGTGTTTGCAAACCCCTTGAAGATTTATTACGCTGAGTACACAGCGCAGCAGCTTGTCAGCCTGATGACCACCTCCTGTGCCAAAATCGGGGAGGAGAACAACAATATGTATCAGGTGGCGGGCCTGACCTGCACTTATGACCCAGACACCTTCGAGGTAACAACCCTGACCGTAGGGGACGAGCTGATCTACGATCACGGGGAATACCTGGTGGATGAGGACTGGACGGTGGGCTGCGCCGCAGAGGTCGGCGGCGGCGACATGACCGTGCCGGATGGCACGGAGATCGTGGCCTCCAACTCCGAAATGGCCCAGCTCTGGTGCGAGTTCCTTGAAAATGCGGAGTACACCATCTATCCCGATGAGGTAGCCCCCGCCGGTCGTGTGACCCCGGCTACGTAAAGTATTACAACATAAGAAAGTCCCGGCGGGAATTTCCCGCCGGGGCTGTTTTTGGTTGGATGCTGTGCCGCGGTCAAGATTATTGGTCAAACTTGCCGCGGGGGGTATAGGTCGTGTGCAGCAGCTCGTGGGATTTGTGACCGCAGGGTTCGCCCAGATAGTTTTCATACAGGGCGATGATGTCCGGGTTTTCATGGGACTTTCTGATCTGCTTGCCCTCATCCTCAATGTAGAGAGCCTGCATACGGCGCTCCCTGTAGTCAGCCACATGGCCCAGGGTGCGGGGCTGGCCGCCGCCGTTGATGCAGCCGCCGGGGCAGCCCATGACCTCGATGAAATGGTAAGGGCTTTCGCCGTTTTTGACCTGCTCCATCAGCACGTCTGCGTTTTTCAGGCCGCTGGTGACGGCAATGCGGGCAGTAACGCCTTCCAGGAAGGAGTACTCCGGCTTGACGTTTTCGAAGGTGAGGGAGGCCTCCTTGATTTTCTCCAGACCCATGATGGGCTTGAGGTGCAGGTTCTCGCCGGGCATTTCCCGACCTGTTACCAGCTCATACACCGTGCGGAGGGCAGCCTCCATCACGCCGCCGGTGACGCCAAAGATATCCGCCGCGCCGGAGGAGAAGCCCAGAGGTGCGTCAAACTTGCCGTCCGGCAGGTTGGGGAAGTCAATGCCCATGGTGCGGATCATGCGGGTCAGCTCACGGGTGGTGATAACGGCGTCCACGTTGGGATTGCCGCCGTTTTGCATTTCGGGCCGCTGAATCTCGTATTTCTTGGCCGTGCAGGGCATGACGGAGACCACATAGATGTCCTTGGGGTCAACGCCCAGCTTTTCAGCGTAATAGCTCTTGATAACTGCGCCCATCATGGTGTGAGGACTTTTGCAGGTGGAAAGGTGGTCAAGCTCGCCGGGGAAGGCGTGTTCGCAGTGCTTGATCCAGCCGGGGGAGCAGGAGGTTATCATGGGAAGAACGGCGCCTTCGCCGGTCAGGGCGGCCTTCAGCCGCTGGAGAAGCTCTGTACCTTCCTCCATAATGGTCAGGTCGGCGGCAAAGTTGGTGTCGAACACGTCGTCAAAGCCCAGGTCGTGCAGGGCGGTAGCCAGCTTGCCGGTCACAGGCTGGCCGACAGGCATATGGAAGTCCTCTCCCAGAGCGGCGCGGACGGCGGGGGCCACCTGGACGATGACCCGCTTGTCGGGGTTCGTCAGGGCGTTCCAGACCTTTTCCGTGCCGTCCGTCTCCGTCAGAGCGGCGGTGGGGCAGACCAGGGTGCATTGACCGCACATGGCGCAGTCCGTGCTTTCCAGCGGGGCGCAGGTGGCGGGGGCGATAACGGTGTTGAAGCCCCGGTTCTGGGCGTAGATAACGCCTACGCCCTGCACGTCATGGCAGACGGTGACGCACCGGCGGCACAGAATACACTTGGCGGAATTGCGGGCAATGGCCGGGGAGATGTCCACGCGGGCGGGGGTCTTTTTGCCCTTGATGTGAGTCTCCTGGATGCCCAGGGTGTTGCCGAGGATTTGCAACTCGCAGTTTTGGTTGCGGGAGCAGAAGGTGCAGTCCTGGGGGTGATTGGAAATCAGCAGATCATAGATAATTTTCCGGGCCAGGCGAACCCGCTCGGTGCTGGTGTGTACCACCATGCCGTTTGTGGCCTTCACGATGCAGGAGGCCATCAGGTTTTTCATGCCCTCTATTTCCACCACACAGATACGGCAGGAGCCGTTGGTGTGGATACCGGGGAGATGGCACAGGTGGGGAATGTCTATACCGGCCAGCTTCGCGGCCTCCATGACCGTGGAGCCGTCGGGGGCGGAGACGTGCTTTCCGTTAATTGTCAGTTCAACCATTTTACTACCTCCCTCAGTTTAGCACAATGGCGTCAAAGCGGCAGTTCTGCTTGCAGGTGCCGCACTTGATGCAGGCAGATGCATCAATGACGTGGGGCTGGCCCTTTTCGCCGGAAATGGCGTCCACAGGGCAGTTCCGGGCGCAGAGTGTGCAGCCCCGGCACTTGTCGCTGTCGATGCTATAAGTAAACAGGGCCGTACACACATGGGCCGGGCATTTCTTGTCCCGTACATGAGAGATATATTCGTCCTTGAAATATTTCAGCGTGGTCAGCACCGGGTTCGGGGAGGTCTGGCCCAGAGCGCACATGGCCGTCTGACTGATGGTGCGGGCCAGCGTTTCCAGATTGTCCAAATCCTCCATCTCGCCCTGGCCGCCGGTGATTTTTTCCAGCAGCTCCAGCATACGGGTGGTGCCGTCCCGGCAGGGGACGCAGTGGCCACAGCTCTCATCCTTGACGAAGTCTACAAAGTAGCGGGCAGTGTCCACCAGACAGGTGTTCTCGTCCATGGCAATCAGGCCGCCGGAACCCATGATGGCGCCGGCCTGGGTCAGAGACTCGTAGTCCACCGACACGTCCAGATGCTCCTGGGTCAGACAGCCGCCGGAGGGGCCGCCGGTCTGTACGGCCTTGAAGGCCTTGCCGTCCTTCATGCCGCCGCCGATTTTAAAGATGATGTCCCGCAGGGGGATGCCCATGGGGATTTCAATAATGCCGGAGTTCACCAGGTCGCCGGCCAGGGCAAAGACCTTGGTACCCTTGGAGCGGCCCACGCCGTAGGAGGCATATTTCTCCGCGCCCATGTTGATGATGGCGGGGACGTTTGCCAGGGTCTCCACGTTGTTGATGGTGGTGGGGCAGCCCCACAGACCGCTCTGGAAGGGGAAGGGGGGCTTCTGACGAGGCTCGCCGCGATGACCTTCGATGGAGTTTATCAACGCTGTCTCCTCGCCGCAGACGAAAGCGCCCGCGCCGATGCGGATTTCGATGTCGAAGTTGAAGTCGCTGCCAAGGATATGCTCGCCCAGAAGGCCGGTGTCTCTGGCCTGCTGAATGGCCTCAGTGAGACGCTCCACCGCCAGGGGATATTCCGCGCGGACATAGACATAGCCCTTGTTGGCGCCAATGCAGTAGCCGCCGATGAGCAGGGCCTCTACGATGCTGTGGGGGTCGCCCTCCAGGATGCTTCTGTCCATGAACGCGCCGGGGTCGCCCTCGTCCGCGTTGCAGATGATGTATTTCTGCCCCTCCGGCTGGTCAAAGCCGGATTTCCATTTGGTGCCGGTGGGGAAGCCCGCGCCACCGCGGCCACGCAGGCCGGAGTCGGTGATTTCCTGAATGGTGCGCTCCCGGCCATACTCGTTCAGCACCTTGGCCAGGGCAAAATATCCGTCGTGGCCTATGTAATCCTCGATGGAGGAATAGTCGATGCGGCCCACGTTCCGCAGGGCAATCTTCACCTGGGTGGAGAAGAAGGGCAGATCCTTGGTGTAAGGGATGTATTCCCCGGTGACAGTGTCCTGATAGCAGTACTCCCGAATGACGTTGCCGCCGATCAGGTGCTTGTCCACGATCATCTTGATTTTTTCCGGGGTCAGGTTTCCGTAGAATACTCCCTCCGGGTCAACGATCATACAGGGACCCTGAGCGCACAGACCCACGCAGCCGGTGACGACCAGCCGTACCTCCTGAGCCAGGCCCCGAAGGGTGATGGCCTTTTTCAGTGCCTGCACAATGGCGTCGCTGTTGGAGGAATTGCACCCCGCGCCGCCGCAGACGTAAACCGTGTGACGATAGCCGGTGGTGCTTTCCTGGAAGGACTGGCGCAGCTCCTCCAGATCCTTGACAGTGCTGAGCTTGAGAGTGTAAATAGACATTAGACGCCCTCCTCCTCATCTTTTTTGTACCAGCTTTCAATGATACCGGCCAGGTCGTCAGGCTTTACCTGGGGGTAGATTGTGGTGTCAATGACCATGGCGGGGGCCAGGCCGCAGGCGCCGATGCACCTTGCCACCTCGAAGGTGAACATACCGTCCTTGGTGGTGTTCCCCACGGTGATGCCAAGCTGCTTTTGCAGAGCGTCCATAATGGACACACCGCCGCGCACATAGCACGCCGTCCCCAGGCAGATGCGGATGGTGTGCTTGCCTCTTGGCTGGTCGGAGAAGAAGGAATAGAACGTCGTCACGCCGGATACCTCCGCAATGGGTATATCCAGCTCCTCGGCGACGATGCGTTGCACCTCCAGCGGCAGATAGCCGTATACGCCCTGCACAGTGTGAAGAGCCTGGATAAGAGCGCCCTGTTGGCCCTTATAGCTCGACAAAAGCTGGCGCACGCGGTCAAGCAGGGCCTGCTCCGAATCGGCACATCCGATGGCACAGTTGGTTTCGTTGCTCATTTTTGACCTCCTTTGAGTCGGAATAATTCCATAAAAGGAATTTTCCGCAAGTTGCCGAACATTAATGAATGAACGGCATGAGACGCTGACATTTGTATATATTGTACTACTAAAGGCTTAAATAGTGCAACAAAAGTTATAATAATCACGGAAAATAGTAAACAAAAATTTATGATTCAGATTAGCTATATTGCTGGATTGTGAAATCGTTCATACAGCGGCTAAAAACATATCAAGTTTTTGTACAGATTAAAACACACTCTCCGAAAGAGAAATAAAGTTAAGGAGCTGCGGGATTCCAATTTTATTCGTTTTGCTTTTCAATAATTTTTCTTGACACGGCAAGGGCTTGGTGATAAAATTCTATTTCGTGCGAGAGCGCAAATCTTTGAGGAAAGGAGAACAAATATGCCTACATTTAACCAGTTGGTTCGGAAGGGACGCAAGAAAGTGACCTACAAGTCCACCTCTCCTGCAATGCAGAAGGGCCTGAACACCCTGAAAAATCAGGAGACGGATTTGTCCAGCCCCCAGAAGCGCGGCGTTTGCACGGCTGTGCGTACTTCCACGCCGAAAAAGCCGAACTCCGCTCTGCGGAAGATCGCCCGTGTCCGCCTGACCAACGGCTATGAGGTGACGGCCTATATCCCCGGCATTGGCCATAACCTTCAGGAGCATAGTGTTGTGATGATTCGCGGCGGACGTGTCAAGGATCTTCCTGGCGTTCGTTATCACATCATCCGCGGCACGCTGGACACACAGGGTGTGGACGGTCGCCGTCAAGGCCGCTCCAAGTATGGCGCGAAGCGCCCGAAGAAGTAATTTCAGCAAATACCCAACAGCAGCCCTGTTGGTTTCTATATACTATATTTAATGTATGGGAACGCCAGGGCGCAAACGGAAGTCGAAGAACACTTTCGAGTACCGGTGAATTCATTCTTTATGAAGGAGGGAAGATTAAGTGCCCAGAAGAGGTAATGTTCCCAAAAGAGAGATCTTGCCGGATCCTATTTACCATTCCGTTCTGGTGACGAAGCTCGTCAACCAGATCATGGTGGACGGCAAGAAGGGCGTGGCCCAGAAGATCGTGTATTCTGCCTTTGACATTGTCAAGGAGAAGACCGGCAAGGATCCGCTGGAGGCCTTTACAGAGGCTCTCAACAACATCATGCCCAGCCTGGAGGTCAAGGCCCGTCGTGTGGGCGGCGCGACCTATCAGGTTCCTATTGAAGTGCGGCCCGCTCGTCGTCAGACCCTTGGTCTGCGCTGGCTGGTCAGCTATGCCCGTAAGCGCGGCGAAAAGACAATGAAGGAGCGCCTTGCGGGGGAGATCATGGACGCCTGCAACAACACTGGCGCTGCGGTGAAAAAGCGCGAGGATACGCACAAGATGGCAGAGTCCAACAAGGCGTTTGCGCATTTCCGCTATTGATTTCTAAAAAGGGTTGGAGACTGAGATGGCAAGAGAATACCCTCTCGAAAAAACAAGAAATATCGGCATAATGGCCCATATTGACGCAGGCAAGACTACGACAACGGAGCGTATTTTGTTCTATACTGGCGTCAACTATAAGCTGGGCGAGGTGCATGAGGGCAACGCCACCATGGACTGGATGGAGCAGGAGCAGGAGAGAGGCATTACCATCACCAGCGCTGCTACCACCTGTCATTGGCGGGATCACCGCATCAACATCATCGACACGCCGGGCCATGTGGACTTCACCGTGGAGGTGGAGCGTTCCCTGCGTGTGCTGGACGGGTCTGTCACCGTCCTGTGCGCCAAGGGCGGCGTGGAGCCGCAGACAGAGACTGTTTGGCATCAGGCCGATAACTACAATGTACCCCGTTTAATATACGTCAACAAAATGGACATTACGGGCGCGGACTTCTATAACGTGGTGGACATGGTTCACGAGCGGCTGAAGTGCAACGCCGTGCCGATTCAGCTTCCCATTGGCAGTGAGGCCGATTTCCGCGGCATCATCGACCTAGTGGAGATGAAGGCGGACGTATATTACGACGACCTCGGCAAGGATATGAAGGTGGAGGACATCCCTGAGGACATGATGGAGCTGGCCCAGCAGTACCGGGAAAAGCTCATCGACGCGGCCTCGGATTTCTCCGACGACATCGCCATGCTGTACCTGGAGGGAGAGGAAGTCCCCTCCGACATGATTCGCGCAGCCCTGCGGGAAGGCACCATCAGCGGCAAGCTTGTTTGCGTTACCTGCGGCACCAGCTATCGGAATAAGGGTGTGCAGAAGCTGCTGGATGCGATTGTGGATTATCTTCCCTCGCCTCTGGATGTACCCCCTGTCAAGGGTACCAATCCCAAGACGGATGAGGAGACCCAGCGCGAGCCTTCCGACGATGCGCCGTTTTCTGCGCTGGCGTTCAAGATTATGACCGACCCCTATGTGGGCAAGCTGACCTTTGCCCGTGTCTATTCCGGCACGGCCACGGCTGGTTCCACGGTTATGAACTCCACCAAGGGCAAGCGGGAGCGCCTGGCCCGGGTGGTGCTGATGCACGCAAACCACCGGCAGGATCTGGACACCATCTATTCCGGCGACATTATCGCCCTGGTGGGCCTTAAAAACACCACCACCGGCGACACTCTCTGCGACGAAAAGGAGCAGATCGTCCTGGAGTCCATGGAGTTTCCTGAGCCCGTTATCCGCGTAGCTATCGAGCCGAAGACCAAGGCCGGCGAGGAAAAAATGACCATCGCCCTGGCAAAACTGGCAGAGGAAGATCCCACCTTTAAGGCGTATACCGACGAGGAGACGGGTCAGACCATTATTGCCGGCATGGGCGAGCTTCATCTGGAGATTATCGTTGATCGTCTGCTCCGTGAATTCCGTGTGGAGGCCAATGTGGGCAAGCCCCAGGTTTCCTATAAGGAGACCATCACCAAGCCTTCCACGGTGGACGTGCGCTACAGCCGCCAGACCGGCGGCAAGGGTCAGTTCGCCCAGGTCAAGCTGATGATCGAGCCGAACGAGAGCGGCAAGGGCTACGAGTTTATCAACGCCGTCACCGGCGGCGCCATTCCCAAGGAGTATATCCCCGCTGTGGATGCGGGCATCCAGGGAGCCATGGCTGGCGGTGTTGTGGCCGGTTATCCCATGGTGGATGTGAAGGCCACGGTTCTGGACGGTCAGTTCCATGAGGTCGACTCCTCTGAAATGGCCTTTAAGATTTGCGGCAGCATGGCCTTTAAGGAGGCCTGCGCTAAAGCCGGGGCCACCCTGCTGGAGCCGATCATGAAGGTGGTTGTCACCACTCCGGAGGAGTATATGGGCGACGTTATAGGCGACGTCAATTCCCGCCGAGGACAAATCGTGGGCCAGGAGTTCCGCAACGGCGTTGTTATCATCGAGGCCAATGTGCCTCTGTCCACTATGTTCGGCTATGCAACGGATCTGCGCAGCAGAACCCAGGGCCGTGCAAACTACAGCATGGAGCCGAGCCACTATGTTGAGCTGCCCCAGAATCTGCGGGAAAAGCTGGTCAGCTCCCGTCATAAGGACTGAGCAAAAACCAGTTGCAAAATAATCCCGCTTACTGTATAATAAACCAAGAAATTTCTTATACAGCTTTCAGGCCGTTTTCGCCTCAGTGAGGGCGGCATACGGCATACCCCAAATTTCTAAAATTTATTTTTATCTGACTTTTAGGAGGAAAATGCAATGGCAAAGCAGATGTATAACCGCACCAAACCCCATGTGAACATCGGCACCATCGGCCACATCGACCACGGCAAGACCACCCTGACCGCCGCTATCACCAAGGTTCTGAACATGGCCGACCCTGAGGCCGCCGAGTACACCGGCTACGATCAGATCGACAAGGCCCCGGAGGAAAAGGCTCGTGGTATCACGATCAACACCGCTCACGTTGAGTATCAGACCGCCGCTCGTCACTATGCTCACGTTGACTGCCCCGGCCACGCTGACTATATCAAGAACATGATCACCGGCGCTGCGCAGATGGACGGCGCTATCCTGGTCATCGCCGCTTCCGACGGCCCCATGGCTCAGACCCGTGAGCACCTGCTGCTGGCCCGTCAGGTGAACGTGCCTTATGTTCTGGTCTTCCTGAACAAGTGCGACCAGGTGGACGACCCTGAGCTGCTGGAGCTGGTGGAGATGGAAGTCCGCGAGTTGCTGGATCAGTATGAGTTCCCCGGCGACGAGACCCCCATCATCAAGGGTTCCGCTCTGAATGCCCTGGTTTCCGAGTCCACCGATCCTCACGCTCCTGAGTATGAGTGCATCTGGGAGCTGATGAATGCGGTTGACGAGTGGATCAAGACCCCGGAGCGTGCTTCCGACAAGCCCTTCCTGATGCCCATCGAGGACGTGTTCACCATCTCTGGCCGCGGCACCGTCGTGACTGGCCGTGTGGAGCGCGGCGCTGTCAAGATTGGCGACAAGGTTGAGATCGTCGGCATCCGTGACACCCAGGAGACCGTCGTCACCGGCACCGAGATGTTCCACAAGACCCTGGAGTCCGCCGAGGCCGGCGACAACGTGGGCTGCCTGCTTCGCGGCATCGACAAGAAGTCCGTTGTCCGTGGTCAGGTTCTGGCTGCTCCCAAGAGCATCCATCCTCACACCAAGTTCAAGGGCCAGGTGTACGTTCTGAGCAAGGAAGAGGGCGGTCGTCATACCCCGTTCTTCAATAACTATCGTCCCCAGTTCTATTTCCGTACCACCGACGTGACCGGCGTCATCTCTCTGCCTGAAGGCGTTGAGATGTGTATGCCCGGCGATAACGTGGACATGGACGTTGAGCTGATCACCCCGATCGCTATCGAGGCTGGTCTGCGCTTCGCTATCCGCGAGGGTGGCCGTACCGTTGGTTCCGGCGTTGTTATCGCCATCAACGAGTAATCAATTCAGTGCAAAGAAGGAGCGTCGCTGCTGCGGCGCTCCTTTTTCACACTGCGGATTTTTCGACAGCTTGCACACTACGTCAGCCCAATCATAAATCCGTTCAGGTTCGTAGAGTGAACGTCGCCGCCGATGATGCGGTTTTTATAGACGTACAGATTGACCAGTACGGTCTGGCCCTTATCGGGGTAGTTGGTTACGGTGTAGGTATACAGGGTGCAGTCCAGTCCTGCGTATGGCTTCAGGTCATAGCCCTGCTGGAGCTGCAGGTCGTTATAGGACTCATATATAGCCGAAAAGGTCTCTGGTATGTGGATGGTCTGCGTCTGCTCGGATTGGATGTCTACCTCCCAGCCACATTCAAGAAGAAAGGCGGCCCGTTCCTCCGGGGTGGAAACCACTTGCGCGGACAGTACTGCCGCACCGCCGGCTGTGCTGCCTGTTATGAGCAGAAGGGCCAGCAGGATAAATGCTGCCAGCACAATGAGAAAGGTTCTTGTCTTTGGTGCGAGATGTTTTTTCATGGTATACTGTATGCGTGAAAGTGGGGAAGTATGAATGGCGCTGGAAAGATTGGATAAAATCATAGGCGGTTCAGGACAGTTTTCCCGTTCCCAGGCCCGCGCCCTGATACTGGCCGGGGAAGTGACGGTGGACGGTGTTCCCGCCTGTCGGCCAGAGCAGAAGGTGTCGCGGGATGCGGCCATATTTGTCGGCGGTCAGCCGGTGGATACAGCCCTTTATGTTTACTACATGATGAATAAGCCCGCAGGGTATGAGTGTAACAGCCAGGACGGCGTTTACCCTGCTATCACAGGGCTGCTGTCTCCGGCCCTGCGGAAGCGGGGCTTGTTCTCCGTGGGGCGGCTGGATGCGGATGTTACCGGCCTGCTGATTCTCACAGATGACGGCGGCTTCGCCCACCGAATTACGGCCCCTAAGGCGGAGGTGCCAAAGACCTACGAGATTTTCGCTGACGGCCCTCTGACGGAGGCGGATGTGAAGGCTTTGGCCGCCGGCGTAACTATGCGGGATGGGACAGTCTATAAAAGCGCCTGTCTGACCCTCGACCTGTCAGACCCGGCCCATGGTTTCATCACTGTTACAGAAGGGAAATACCACGAGGTGAAAAATCTGGTGATCAGTCGGGGGCGACGAGTCACAACCATGCGTCGGGTGAAAATCGGAAGCCTGTCCCTGGATGAGAATCTAGCTCCCGGTCAGCTACGACCTTTAACGGCGGCGGAGCGGGCAGCCTGCCTTGGTTAGGTGTAGCGGTTTTTCTTATTGTATTTATAAGAATTGCCAATTATTATCGATTTTTTTGTGCAAGTTGAGGACAAACGGTAACAAAGTGGTAAAAAAATTTACAAAAAATCGGTCGTTTTGTATTGAAAAAATACAAGAAATGTTCTACAATGAGACCATATATACAGTGAGGGGTTGAGTAATTATGTCGAGCAGGATTTTCCAGAGCGTAGTTTTGCAGATGAAGGATGCCAGCAAGCGCTGCATCGGCGTGGTGGATGACCAGGGAAACGTGATCGCCTCCAGCGACCTGTCCCTGATGGGCGCGACCCTGGGGGAAATACACCTTGTAGCCCAGGAGGCCGGAACGGATTTGTTCGTTGCGGCAAACCGTACCTGCCGCGCTATCGGAACAGGAGGGCGAGGCGCCTATATCGCCTTTGTGGACGGGCAGGACGAGATGGCAAAAAGCATCTGTATCCTGGCTGCGGTGGCTTTGTCCGAGGCGAAATCCAGCTATGACGACAAGCACGATACGGCCACCTTTGTGAAGAACATCATTTCAGATAACATCCTGCCCAGTGACGTATATGTACGGGCCAAGGAGCTGAGCTTCAATGCGGAGACGCCGCGGGCCGTTTTTATTGTCCGTCAGGAGGATGGGGCGGAAATGGCCGTTTTGGAGCATTTGCAGGAGATGTTTCCCGCAAAGGACAAGGAATTTGTTCTTTCCATGAGCGAGACGGATGTGGTTGTCATCCGGGAGGTCGTCAACAGTGGCGATGGAGAAGAGTTGGAGGAGACAGCCAGGCAAATGCAGCAGAGCATTGAGCAGGAGTTGGGCATCCACTGCGTCGTAGGCATCGGCTCCCAGGTCAATCATCTGCGGGAGCTGGCCGACCGCTACAAGGAGGCGCAGACCGCCATAGAGGTGGGAAAGGTCTTTGAAAATGAAAAGACCGTCATCAGCTATGAGAGTCTGGGCATTGGACGCATTATCTATCAGCTCCCGAATACCCTGTGCGAGATGTTCCTGGCGGAGGTATTCAAAAAATGCCCCATCGAGGCCCTGGATCAGGAGACCCTTTATACCATCAACAAATTCTTTGAAAATAATCTGAATGTGTCGGAGACTTCCCGCAAGCTTTTTGTCCACCGCAACACCCTGGTGTATCGGCTGGAAAAGATCAAAAAGCTTACAGGGCTGGATCTTCGGGAATTTGACCATGCCATTGTGTTCAAGGTGGCCCTGATGGTAAAACGGTATCTGGATTCTCAGAACAACCGATATTGATTTCTTCGGAGGAACCGAAAAACTATGGTACGATTTGACGATGTCTCCATGGTTTATCCAGGAGGCGACACAAAAGCCATCGACAACATGAGCTTCACTATCCATGACGGCGAGTTTGTCTTTCTGGTGGGGCCGTCCGGCAGTGGAAAGACCTCGGTTATCAAGCTGATAACGGGAGAGGTCAGCGCCTGCGGCGGTGAGCTGGATGTAAATGGCTTTGATCTTCGCAATATCCGGCGCAATAAGCTGCCTGCCCTGCGCCGTACCATCGGCGTCATATTTCAGGACTTCCGTCTGATTGAGGATAAGACGGTGTTTGAAAATGTGGCCTTTGCCATGCACGTTGTAGGCGCCACAAACCGAGACATTCGGCGGCGAGTACCCTATGTGTTAGATCTGGTGGGTCTGTCCGGGCGGGAGAAGCGCTATCCGCGTGAGATTTCCGGCGGCGAGCAGCAGCGCGTGGCCGTGGCGCGGGCCATCGTGAACAGCCCCAAGCTGCTGATTGCGGACGAGCCGACAGGAAATCTGGATCCGGCCCGCAGCCTGGAGCTGATGCTTCTGATGGATCGCATCAACGAGATGGGAACCACCGTTTTGGTCGTCACGCATGAAAAGGAGCTTGTCAACTCCTTCTCCAAGCGTGTGGTGGCCATCGAGGACGGCCAGGTTATCTCTGACGGAATGGATGGGTATTACAGCTATGAAATCGAATAAATTCGGCTACCTGATACAAGAGGGCTTTAAGAGCATTTTTACCCATGGCTTCATGTCCTTTGCAACCGTGACTATCGTGGTGGCGTGTTTGGTCATTATGGGAAGCTTTACCCTGATTGCCGTGAACGTCGATTCCATGCTGGATGATCTGGAATCGGAAAACGAGATGATCGCTTATGTGGAAGAAACGCTGACAGAGGAGGAAGCCCGCGCTCTCCAATCGGAGATTGAATACATATCGAACGTCAGCTCTTGCGAATTTGTCACCCGCGAGCAGGCAATGGAGGAATTTGCCGCTCAGTATGAGGATGATTCCCTTTTTGAGGATGTAGATTCCTCCGTGTTCCGCCATCGGTTTATTATCTATCTGAATGATATTTCCCTGATGGAAGAGACCAAGGATTCTGTGGAGGACATTACCGGCATTGCCAAGGTCAGCGCCTATCTGGAGGTGGCGGAGGGCTTCGTTACCGTGCGGAACGTTATGAGCGCCGTGTCTCTGGTGCTTATCGTGGTGCTGGTGGTGGTGTGTGTGTTCATCATGTCGAACACCGTGAAGCTGGCCACCTACAGCCGACGAGATGAGATTGCCATTATGAAAATGGTGGGTGCGTCCAACTGGTTCATCCGTTTCCCCTTTGTAGTAGAAGGACTGGTTCTTGGACTTTTGGGCGGCTTTTTGGCCTATTTCCTTGAATGGGGTCTTTATGACGTGGTGGCGAACCGAACCATGTCCGGCATGATGGGGAGCCTGCTGGCAGTCGTCTCCTTCAGCGCGATGAGCGTTTATGTGCTGGTGATCTACCTGGCCGTCGGCCTGGTGGTGGGCGTGTTCGGCAGCTCTGTGGCTATCCGCAATTACCTTCAGGTATAACCGCTATTGCTATTTCTGGAAAATTGTGGTATTTAATAAAAGACGTCTTGCAGAGAATACGCTCTCTGCAGCGCAGATAAAAAGGAAAGTCAACACACAAACCGGCATTGCCGGGTGCGGGACGGCGCTTTTCTCCGGGCCGTCCACGCGAGTCATAAGGAGGTTTCCGTGAAAAAGCGCAGAACATTTATTTCCGTTGTTTGTATCATTCTGGTTGTTCTGATGATCCTGTCCCTGACGGTTGCGGTTGTCAGCTCTTCTGCCGCTGCGGCCAGCAGCAGCTCCATTCAGGCGGAGATAGACGACCTGGAGGATCAGAAAAGCGACATCCAGGATCGAATGGACGAGATCCAGGCGGAGATAGACAGCCTTGACTATGAAAAGGCCACCGTCCTGGAGAAAAAGGAAATCCTGGATCAGAAAAATGAGCTGGCTCAGCAGGAGCTGGACGTTATTCAGGAGCAGATCGACATTATTGACGGCCTGCTTGCCAATATGCAGGAGGATCTGGCTGAGGCCCAGGCGGAGGAGGAATACCAGCGGGAGCGCTGGCTGACGCGGCTCCGGGCCATGGAGGAAGGCTCCAGCCTCAGCTATATGGAGGTTCTCTTTAACGCCACCAGCTTCTCCGACCTGCTGACGAGGCTCGATCTGGTCAACGAGGTCATGGAGTATGACGAGGATCTGGAAGCGGACTATATCGCAGCCCGTGAGGCAGTGGAGGTCTTGGAGGCCGAGGCGGAGGAAATGTACGCCGAGAACGAGGCCAACAAGGCGGAGCTTGAGGAGAAGAAGGCCCAGCTTGAGGCCGACATTGAAGCGGCCTGCGAGCTGATTGCCGAGATGGAGGCCGACATCGAGAGCTATAACGCCTCCCTCGAAGAGGAGCAGGCCACCATGGATGAGATAGAGAGTCTCATCGTGGAGAAGGAGGAGGAGCTGGAAGAGGCCAAGGCCGCGGAGGAAGCGGCGGCTGCGGCAGCGGCAGCAGCGGCTGCGGCTGCGGCAGCAAATTCTTCTACTACCACCACAGCCACCTCGACCTCCTCCAGCGTCACGACCAGCTCCAGCAGCGGCTGGCTCTGGCCCAGCTATACCACTACGATAACCTCCTATTATGGCTATCGCTACCTGGAGCTGTATGGCTATACCAAATTCCACGCCGGTGTGGACATCGGCGCGTCTTATGGTACCGCCATTTATGCCTCCGCCAGCGGCACGGTCATTCTGGCCAGCTATAACGGCGGCTATGGCAACTGCGTGATGATAAACCACGGCAACGGATATACTACCCTTTATGGTCATATGTCCTCCATTGCCGTTTCCAGCGGCCAGACGGTCAGCCAGGGGCAGGTCATCGGCTATGTTGGTTCCACGGGCAACAGCACGGGGCCGCACCTGCATTTTGAAATTCGTGACAGCTCCTCCGGCTCTACCTACAATCCGCTGAGCTTCTCGTATTATTATTGATTCCAAAGGGCAGTGGGGAGGCTGCGCTTTACCATAGTTTTGCCTTGCATCCATTGGCAAGGACGGCCATATTTGCCGTCCTTGCTTTTGTGGTGAGGGGCTGTCATGGAGAAATATCTTGAAAAAACATCTAAAAAACAATCGACCTGTTGTGGCGCTTCTTTGCTTTCTGGCCGGTATTCTGGTAGCCTTCGGCGTGATCCTCCTGGGCTTCGGCGGCTGGCAGGGATTTCGGGCCTCTGCCAAATTTGCCTCTGTGATACGGGTCATAGAAAATCACTATGTAGCGGATTACGACGTGGATGAGCTGACAGACGCGGCCCTGGCCGCCGTTATAGACGCTCTGGACGACGACTGGAGCTATTACATGGACGCGGATACCTACGCCGCTTATCAGGACTATTCTGCCAACCAGTACCAGGGCATAGGTGTTACCATTTCCCAGGACGAGGAAACCGGCGGCTTCCTGATCGTCACCGTCACCAAGGACGGCCCAGCCCAGACCGCAGGGATCGCGCCGGGAGATATTATCCTTGCCGTAGACGGGGAAGATGTGACCGGCGGAACGTCTGCGGATGTCCGCGCTCTTATTCAGGCTGACTATGGAGATTACGCGGTTTTAACCATTCAGAGCGGTGAGGACGGCTCGGTCTATGATGTGTCCGTTTCCTGCGAGGTAATCTATACCAGCCCGGTCACAGCGGAGCTGCTGGACGGGAACGTGGGCTATATTATCATCTCCAACTTCCGGGAGGGAGCCGGTTCCCAGGCCATCGAGGCTGTGGAGGAGATGATTGCCCAGGGGGCGGAATGTCTTGTCTTCGACGTGCGTTCAAACCCCGGCGGCCAGGTCTCGGAAATGGTGGAGCTGCTGGATTATCTGCTCCCAGAGGGGGATTTGTTCATCCGTGCTGATAAAAACGGCAAAGAGAACGTGGAGACCTCTGACGCGGACTGCGTGGAAATGCCCATGGCGGTCATCGTCAATGCGGACAGCTACAGCGCTGCGGAGTTTTTCGCCGCCGCTCTGCGGGATTATGACTGGGCCACCATCGTTGGGGAAGCCACCACAGGCAAGGGCCGCAGCCAGGTGACGATTTCCCTGGCGGACGGCAGCGCGGTGCATATTTCGAAATATACCTATTTGACACCCAGTCGCACCGACCTGTATGAGACAGGCGGGCTGACCCCGGATGTGGAGATAGATTTGACGGAGGAGGAGCTGCTTCTCTATCAGACAGGCTGGCTGGAGCCGGAGGACGATCCCCAGGTGCAGGCGGCAATCGACGCCCTTGGCGCTTGACAGGGCGATTTTGGAACCCTATAATATGTACAACTGAAAATAATGGAGGCATAGGCATGGCGGAAGCAAAATACAAAATGAGCCGGGAACGGTATGAGGAAATTCAGCGGGAGCTGGATTATCTTCAGACCGTCCGGGAAAAAGAGGTCTCTGAGCTGATCAAAGAGGCCCGCAGCTACGGCGACCTGTCCGAGAACAGCGAGTATGACGAGGCTAAGACGGAGCAGGGCAAGCTGTACTCCAAAATTGCGGAGTATAAAAACCTGCTGGAAAACGCGGAGATCGTGGAAAAGACCGCCCGCGCCGGAGTCATCGGCATCGGCAGTAAGGTGCTGGTTTTGGATGTGGAGATGGGCGAGGAGGCGGAATACCAAATCGTCGGCAGCCAGGAGGCGAACCCCATGACCGGGCGCATTTCCGATGATTCCCCCTTTGGCCGGGGTCTGATCGGCCATAAGATAGGGGAGACCGTCATGATCGAGGCCCCCGCCGGGGAGCTGCAATTCGAGATTTTGAACATAACCTATTGATTTGATTTTCATGCCGGGGACGGCCTCTGCTGGCCGCCCCGACAAATCCATATTCTGTTGATTTTGAGGTGAAGCATATGTTTCAATATGCACCAGGCTACCGGGACGAGCCGGAGGGCCTTTCCGATGAAATGCGGGTGCGCCGGGAGAAGCTGTTCAAGCTCCAGGACGCCGGACGCGACCCCTATCAGATAACCAAGTTTTCCCGCACCCACTATTCCGCCCAGGTGAAGGACAATTATGACAGCCTGGAAAATCAGACTGTCCGGGTGGCTGGCCGTGTTATGGCAAAGCGTGTGCAGGGCAAGGCCGGATTCATGGACATCCAGGACGACCGTGGCCGCTTGCAGCTATATGTCAGCATCAACGAGCTTGGCGCAGAGGGCCTTGCGGAGCTGAAAACCTGGGACGTGGGGGATATTATCGGCGCGGAGGGTTTTGTTTTCAAAACCCGCACGGAAACCATATCTGTCCATGTGCAGAGCATCCAGCTCCTGTCCAAGAGCCTGCGTCCCCTGCCGGAGAAATTCCACGGTCTGACCGATACCGACCAGCGCTACCGCCGCCGGTATGTTGACCTTATCATGAACCCGGAGAGCCGCCGGGTCTTTGAGCTGCGCACAAAATTCATCCGCCATGTCCGCCGGTATCTGGACGACCGGGGGTATCTGGAGGTGGAGACCCCTGTGCTTGGCACTATCCAGGGCGGCGCTACGGCCCGGCCCTTCATCACCCACCATAACACCCTGGACATTGATATGTATATGCGCATCGCCACGGAGCTGAATTTGAAGCGGCTCATTGTGGGCGGCATGGAGCGGGTCTATGAGATAGGCCGCATCTTCCGCAACGAGGGCATGGACACCAAGCACAACCCGGAGTTCACCACCGTTGAGCTGTATGAGAGCTACGCGAACTATGAGACCATGATGGACTACGCGGAGGGAATATTGTCCTCCGCCGCCATGGAGCTGCGGGGTACCTACGAGCTGGAATGGGGCGGCAATACCATCAATATGGCCCCCGGCTGGCGGCGTCTGACCATGATAGAGGCCGTGCGGGAGTATGTGGGCGTGGACTTCGACGCCCTGTCTGGCGATGAGGAGGCCGTGGCCGCCGCCGTGGCCGCCGGCGTGGACATGGAAAAGGTGGACAAGACCTGGGGCCATGCCCTGTATGAGTGCTTTGACCAGAAGGTGGAGGAGAAGCTGATCCAGCCCACCTTTATCACCATGTACCCGGTGGAGGTGTCCCCGTTGGCCAAGCGCAGCCCTGTGGACAGCCGGATGACGGAGCGGTTTGAGGTGTTCATCGGCGCCAGCGAAATGGGCAACGCCTTTTCCGAGCTGAACGACCCCCTGGATCAGCGCCTGCGCTTCCAGGAGCAGATGGAGCTGAAAGCCCGCGGCGACGAGGAAGCCAGCGATATGGACGTAGACTTCTGCGAAGCCCTGGAATACGGCATGACCCCCACCGGTGGCATGGGCCTGGGCATAGACCGCGCCGTCATGCTCCTGGCCGGCGTGGACGCCGTGCGGGACGTGATTTTGTTCCCCACGATGAAGCCGGTGGACTGAAAAAATCTTGATATATCAAGGAAAATCAGCGTTTTCCGTTCCGTAAAAAGCGGAAAATAACCCAATTTTAACCCATTTGAATCAAAAGACACCCGACAGGGACGGTTTAGCCCGCTACCCTGCAGGGTGTTTTTCTATTCTCCAGTGGTGGAGACAACGGAGCTTGACTGTCTCCACGATGCAGGGATCGAGATCGCACAGCGTTACCGCAAAGACGGTGTAGAGGTCACGCTGAACGAGACCCGGCACACCATGCACGGCTATGACATTGCGGAGATGTCTTCATATGTTCAGGAGCAGGCGGAGAAAAGGCTTCGGTTCCTTAAAAAGTGATTTTGCTTTGCTTCATTCAGATAATATTACTTGATTTTCACCTCATGGCATCATATAATGAGACTATGAGGTGAAATTATGATAAAGACAACGGATATGCTTCTGGAGGACTTAAACAGCTACGCCAATCCAAAGAGCAAGCTTTCCCGCATGGTTAAAAATGGAGAGTGTTTCCCTATCACAAAAGGGCTATACGAAACCAGTCGGAATGTGCCTGCATATCTGCTGGCAGGGAGCATTTATGGGCCATCTTATATCTCATTTGACTTTGCGCTGGGTTTCTATGATTTGATACCAGAGGCGGTATACACTGTTACCTGCGCGACATTTGAGAAGAAAAAAAAGAAGCGTTATGACACGATGTTTGGAACCTTTACCTATCGGGATGTTCCATCTGCCGCATTTCCACTGGAGCTGGTGCTGATGCAGGAGGGCGAGTATTATTATCGTATCGCCGGCCCGGAAAAAGCGTTGTGTGACAAGCTATACACCATGCCCCCGGTTGCGAACGCCACAGAGCTTGGTGATATGCTGTTTGATGATCTTCGCGTAGAGGAAACAGCACTTCTGGAATTGGATGCAGAAAAGGTCGAAATGCTGAGCGAACACTATCATTCCACCACCGTAAAGAAACTGGCGGCTCTGCTGAGGAGGATGAAAAAATGAGTGAAGTGCTTGAACAGATGCTGAAGGGCTATCAGGTGGAGAACATATATGACCGAAAAAACGCGATGAAGGAGATCATGCAGGAAATCGTCTTATGTGGTTTGTCCCGTGCCGGTTTCTTTAAGGAAGCGGCGTTTTACGGTGGCACTGCACTCCGAATCTTTTATGGATTGGATAGGTTCTCAGAGGATTTGGATTTTTCCCTGATGACGGTAAATCCGGAATTTGAGCTTGCAGCATATTTCCCGATGTTGGAAAAAGAAGTCCGCTCTTTTGGGCTAAATGTTACCATTCAGGAAAAGAAAAAGACAAAAGAGAGCAATATCCGCTCTGCTTTTCTCAAAGGGAATACAAAGGAGCATTTGCTTCTGTTTTATCCAAATGAACAGATCGCAGGAGGAATCACAAATAATGAGGTTGTAAAAATAAAGTTTGAGGTAGATGTCAATCCGCCGAAATATGCAACCTTTGAACACAAATATAGACTTCTTCCGGCTCCGTATGAGGTGAATCTCTATGATATGCCATCCCTATTTGCGGGGAAGATTCATGCAGTTCTTTGCCGTGCGTGGCAGAGTAGAATTAAGGGCAGAGACCTCTATGATTATGTATTCTATCTGACGAGAGGAACCTCCGTGAATCAGAAGCATTTGCGTGAACGGTTGCTGCAATCGGGATTTATTGTGCAGGAGTCAGCGTGTTCGCTGGAAGAAATCAAGACGATGCTGTCGGAACGGTTTGATTCTATTGATTATGCACAGGCGAAGCTGGATGCAGAACCGTTTATACGGGATACTTCCTCCTTAGATATCTGGTGCGCTGATTTCTTCAAGCAGATTACAGAGGGGCTTACAGTGTGCTGAAAAATTATATGCACCGGGATAGCAGGGCGTAACAGTCATTGATTGCATTATTCGCCATTTTATGATAAAATAACGTCAAGCTGTTATTTTATTTGATTTTAATCGTCTTGCTCCTGCCCTTCGGGCAGAACCGCAAGACATGATATGATTTTTTCGGTCGATTGTAAAATGAAGTTGAACACCTAAAAAATCCATAGCAA